>JAGVLR010000062.1 GCA_020054175.1 Candidatus Dadabacteria bacterium | reverse complement strand
TCGTCCTCGAGCCACGAAACGTGCGATGAGGGATTACCGAATACCTCTTTCAATTCGTCGAGCGAAACCCTCCCGTGCGTGAGAACGAACGACAGTATCTGGGCCTTTGTTCTTTTACGTGCGAGCGCCGGATCACCGGCGCTCACGCCCTCGACGGCTGAGATGACCTTTTCAGTCTTTATCTTCGGGTCCGATTCGAGTTCGTACGCGAACTCCACGAGCCCCCTCCGCTTTAGCGAATTCAGAAGCTCCGCTGATGTGTTGTCAACGAGCGAGAGGAGCTTCCGCGACGTTATCTCCCCCGCGTTCAGTATCGCCTTTATGACTGTAAGCTCGTGAGCCGTAAGCCTCCCCTCCCCCGCAGCCGCATTTTCACCCGCCGGGGTCAGCCTGAGCGTGCGCCTGAGGCTCACACCCAGCCCCCCGGGGTGCGCAGCCTTCAGCATCATCCCGAGCGGGACGAGATAATAGTCCGCCGCCCACTTCAAAAACGCGAGCCGCCTTTCGTCGAATAGGGGCTCGTCGTCGATTATGTCGAGTACGACCTTCAGCTTTATATCTGGCGGCGGCTCCCCGAAGCCGACTATGAACCCTATCGTTTTTCGGTTGTGGAACGGCACGAGCACGCGCTTTCCGACTTCCGCGCCATCCCTGAGCGTCGCGGGCAGGCTGTAGCTGTAATATTCGTCCCTCGGTATCGGGACGGCGACCTGTACGGTTTCTTTCATTATATGTCCCGTATATGTCCCGTGAGTCTAATGGTTTTCCGGAGGGCGTGCAATATACGGAACCCGCCGCGCCTCGCCCCCGCCGTTTTTCTACCGCGACCGCTTCATCCGACTCCACCCCGCTCCATCCTCTTAACCCCTCCGCGCTTTCTCACCCCTTGCCATCCGCCCCTTCACGTCCCCTTTCACCCCCTGAAAAACGACCTTTCGAGCCGCACAATATTTCCATTATTAATTATATGTTATCGCGCATTCACGCGTATCTGCCTGAATTTTGATCAAATATGAATATAAAACCCCCCGGAGGTTGACAATACCCCCTCCAGCTAATATGCTTTACAATCAGGTTCCAAGAACCGAACGGTGTATTGAATGGGAAGGTTGGACAGGCTTTTAAATAAAGCCGACGATTACAAAGAAGCCGGACGTTTCGAGGACGCGCTTAAAGAGCTCACCAAAGCCATAAAGATCGCGCCCGACGATCCGGACGTTTATCTCTCCTTCGCTCTAACATACGACGCGATGGAGGAATTCCACGCTTCCGTCTACTATTTCAGAAAGGCTTTAGAGCTTAACCCCGAAGATCCTTATATCTGGACACAGCTCGGCATCACTCTCGCCCGTATGGGCATGCACGACGAGTCGATAAGGTCGTACCACGAAGCCCTCGATCTCGACCCGGACTACGTCATAGCCAAGTGGCACATGGCGCTGACCTACCGCTCCGTCGGCCTCTACGAGGACTCGCTCAGGTACTTCCAGGAATGCGCCGCCTCGGGCACCGAGGTCGATTATATCAACGACGAGATTCATTACCAGACCGGTCTCTGCTTCTTCGACATGGGATGGACGAAAGAGGCGCTCTCCGAATTCAGGAAGCATATAGACTTCTGCCCGTCAGACACGTGGGCTCATCTCTCCATAGGCAACTGCTACTTCGATTTCGGTTGGATCGACGAGTCCGCGGCGAAATTCAGGGAAGTAATATCGCTTTCCCCGGAATTCATCCCCGCTTATAACGCCCTCGCCCTGTCGCTGGCTGAAAAGGGCTGGTACGACGAAGCGCTCGACGTTTTAAGAGCGGCGCTCAGCATCTCGCCCGACGACGAATCCGTCAAGGACAACATGGACTATATCCAGTCTTTGAAGGAAGACGACGACGGCGCGAAAGGCGTAATCCTCATGGGCCTCATACTCCAGCTCATGAAGAAAAAAGAGCTGTCCGAATAACCCCGCTTCAGGCTGTAAACTCCGTAAGCGACCTGCCGGCATATTCCCTGCCTTTCTCTGTAAGAGAAAGCCTTCCGCTTTCATTCCTCACTAACCCGTTCTTCACGGAATAAACCACGGCGCGCCGCGCGAAGTCCTCTTTCCAGCCGAGGCTCTCTTCGAGGTGCGCGATTTCCGACTCGCGCCGTTCCTCGGGCGTCCCTTCGTGGTTGAGGAGGTGTATGACGAGCATTCTTCCAGCGAAGTCCCGCTTCTGGTGAGACTTCCGCGAGTAAACCGCAATGAGTCCCCTCTCCGGGGCGAACAGATACACGAGCACGAATATCGCCCCCGCGGCCGACGCCATCGAGCCTGCTATGTTCGCGTCGATGAGTATGGCGAACCAGAACCCCGTAATAGCCGAGACTATGCCTATCAAAACGCTCAGTCCCAGCATTCTGGATAACCTGTCAGTAAGGAGATACGCCGCGGCCGGCGGCGCTATCATGAGCGCGACTACGAGAATCGACCCCACGGCATCGAACGCCCCGACGGCCGTCACGGAAACCAGCCCCATTAATAGATAGTGTATGAGTCCGGGTGCGAAGCCGAGCGCGGCCGCAAGCCCCGCGTCGAACGTCGCGAGCTTGAGTTCCTTATACATAATCAAAACGAACGCAAGATTGAGAAGCAGTATAACGCCCATCACATACATAGACTTCGGCCCGATGTCGAGCCCCCCCACTACGAGCCTGTCGAAAGGCGCGAACGCCAGCTCCCCGAGGAGCACCATGTGCACGTCCAGGTGAATGCTCCAGGTGTAGCGCGCGATGAGTATCACGCCGATGCTGAAAAGGAGCGGAAACACGAGCCCGATGGCGGCGTCTTCCTTGACGAGCCCCGTCTTCGCCAGAAGCTCGACGAGGCTAACGGTCAGCACTCCGCTCAGTGCCGCCCCGATTATCAGAAGAGGCGAGGCCACGTCCCCCGCGACGAAAAACGCCAGCACTATCCCGAGCAGTATCGAGTGGCTTATCGCGTCGCTCATCATCGCCATGCGGCGGAGGACGAGAAACACCCCGGGTATTGCACACGCAGCGGCGGTGAGCGCGGCGATTATCTGGATCTCTATCTGCTCAGCGCTCATCCGGCTCCCCCCTTCTCGACTCCACTATCCGCCCGGCCTCCATGACTCCCGCGGAGGTAAGCGCCCATTCGTCCTTTCCGGCGGGCTGGACGAGTCCGCGCTCCCTGAGTATTCGGAGGCTGTGCTCGACTCCCCCCTTCCCCGCGCTCATGAGCTTAAGCACTGAAACCGAATGCGCGTGCTCCCGGTCGTCGTGCTCCCTCGCCAGTATGTAGAGGTCTTCGAGAATCGCTTCGAGCCTGAGCCGCCCCCTCTGCTGCCTGTCGCGGAGCTTGCTCCAGAGGATACCGCGCCGCGGGGCGAAGAGTATGGAGACTATAACGATTGCGCTTATGGAAACCACTATAGTCGGCCCCGTCGGGAGCCTCGGCACGCTCGCGCTGAGAACGGCTCCCGTAACGCCCGCCGCCGCTCCGAAGAGCGACGAGAGACCGATCATCACCCCCAGCCTGTCCGTCCACTGCCTCGCGGCCGCTGCCGGAGCGACGATCATCGCGCTCATGAGAACGACGCCGACAGTTTGAAGCCCGATGACGATAGCTATCACTATGAGAGTGGTGAGAAGAATATCCAGAATTCTTACCGGGAAGCCGAGCGTCGATGCGAATTCAGGGTCGAAAGAGAGCAGCTTGAATTCCTTCCAGAAGAGAACGACCAGCAGGAGCGAGATCCCGCCGAGAATTGCCATGGTGAGCACATCCCGCCCGAGGAGCGCGGCGGCCTGACCGAATAAAAACTTGTCCAGTCCCGCCTGCGTCGCGTCGGGGCGCTTTTGTATTACAGTGAGGAGGACGAGCCCCGCACCGAAGAAGACTGAAAGCACCATCCCCAGGGCCGAGTCATACTTAATGCGCGTCGCCGAGACTATGCTCATTATAAATAGGGTCGCCGCCCACCCCGCAAGCGCAGCGCCGACTATCAGCACGAGCGGCATCTTGCTCCCCGTAAGCATAAACGCGAGTGCGATGCCCGGAAGCGCGGCGTGGGATATGGCGTCCCCGAGAAGGCTTTGTTTCCGGAGGACGGCGTAAGCCCCGAGAGCACCGCTCACGATGCCGAGCACGGCCGAGCCCAGCGCGACGGTCCTCAGCGTATAATCGAAAAAGAGGTCTGAAAAAATACCTGGAAGGTCCACCTTAAAGCCCTCTTTCCCCCGTCATTCCGGGGTTTCCATTGGCTTCTGCCGGGCGCCTTATGAAAGAGACGTGCCCGCCGTAAGTGAGCCGTAGGTTATCGTCGGTGAAGACCCGCTCGACGGGGCCGCTCGCTATCAGCCGGACATTAAGAAGGGTGGCCCAGTCAAAATACTCGGGGACAGTCTGGAGGTCGTGATGCACCACGACGACGGTTTTTCCGGCTGCTCTCAGTTCCTGTAGTAGCGCGACTATCGCCCTTTCCGTCGTCGCGTCCACACCCTGGAACGGCTCGTCCATGAGGTAGACGTCCGCGTCCTGTACGAGCGCTCGCGCGAGGAAAACCCTCTGCTGCTGCCCGCCCGAGAGCTGGCTTATCTGCCGCCCGGCGAAACGCGCCATTCCGACTTTTTCCAGCGCGGCGGCCGCGAGCCCGCGTTCCTTCGCACCGGGCTTTCGGAACCAACCGAGCGCGCCGTACCGGCCCATCATCACGACGTCCTCGACGCTCGTCGGGAAGTCCCAGTCGACGCTCCCCCTCTGCGGCACGTATGCCACGAGGCGGCGCACCTCGGGATAGGATTTTCCATAAATCAGCACCTGCCCGGCGGCCTTGCCGACAAGGTTGAGAACTGACTTTATAAGCGTCGTCTTCCCCGCGCCGTTCGGGCCGACCACGGCCATTAGAACGCCCCTCGGCACCGTGAGGTCCACGTCCCAGAGGACCGGCTTCTCTCCGTAGGCGACTGTAAGGTCTTCGACTTCTATTGCGTTAGGCATAGTCTTGCCCGTCCTTGTCAGGACTGCCCCCCGTCTAAAAGGGCGTTCGTAATCGTATCTATATTGCTCCGCACCATGCCTGTGTACGTTCCTGCATCGGAACCCGGGTTCCCGAGCGCGTCCGAATAGAGAGACCCGCCGACCTTCACCTTAAACCCCCTGGCCTCGGCGGCCGCCTTTACGGCTTCGATGTACTTAGGAGGAACGGAAGTCTCGACGAATATCGCCGGTATCTTCCTCTCGACGATGAACGCGGCAAGGGCCTGAACGTCCGCCGTGCCCGCTTCGGCTTCGGTGCTTATGCCCTGAAGACCCTTCACCTCGAACCCGTACGCGCGGCCGAAATAATTGAACGCGTCGTGGGCCGTAATGAGCACCCTTTTGTCCTCGGGCACCTGGGCGGCCTTCGTCCTGACGTAGCTGTCCAGCTCCTTGAGCTCGGCGAGGTAAGCTGTGGCGTTGGCCCTGTAGGCATCCGCATTACCGGGGTCGGCCTCGGCCAATCCGTCCCTCACGTCCTCGACGACCTTCATCCACAGCGAAACGTCGAACCACACGTGCGGATCGTAATTGCCGCCGAACTGTGGCGGCGCAAGCAGAATACCCCTGTCTATCCCGTCCGTAACGGCGACGGTCCTTATGCCGCGCTTCTGCATCTGCTCAAAGACTTCCGACATCTTCCCTTCGAGGTGAAGCCCGTTATAAAGGATGACGTCCGCGCGCGACAGCGTCGCCACGTCCCCGGCGCTCGCCTTGTAGAGGTGAGGATCGACCCCCGGCCCCATGAGCCCCTTCACGTTCACGTGCTCCCCGCCGACCACCTTCGCGGTGTCGGCGATCATTCCCGTCGTTGCCACGACTTCGAGCACGCCCGCTTTTTTTTCCTGCTCCCCGCTGTTCGAAGAGCATCCGGCGAGCCCCAATCCGGCAAATCCCAATGTCCCCAATGTCCCCAATGTTAATATTAAAACCGTCAGTAACGGCCTGACTCTCATTTCACGAATCCCCCTGTGGTTTTCCTTTTATATCGGTGATGAATACGTACTGCGCCGCCTCCGCTCCGAGTATGTGTTTCTCGTCGCCGACCTTAACGGTTATCGGCCCGCTGAACAGCTCGACTGCGACGACCTTAACGCTCGTATGCGGGTAAAGCCCCATGCCGCCTATATACCTGAGGAGGCTCGGATCGTGGTCGCTTACCTCCGCCACCACGCCCGACTGTCCCGGGCTGAGATCGGCGAGCGGTATCGAATCGAGCTCGACGAGAGTCCCGTCCCTGCTCGGTATCGGAGAGCCGTGAGGGTCGCGAGTCGGATACCCGAGCACGGCGTCCATCCTGTCCTCGAGGTCCTCCGAGAGTATGTGCTCCCATTTTTCCGCCTCGTCGTGAACCTTGTCCCACGGCACGCCGAGGGCCTCGGCGAGGTAAAGCTCGACGAGCCTGTGATGCCTGATTACTTCAAGTGCTATCTTCTGTCCGGCGCCCGTCAGCATCACGCCCTGGTAACGCTTGTGCGTTATCAGCTTTTTCTCGGAGAGCTTCTTTATCATGCTCGTAACCGACGCCGGGGCGACCCCGAGCTTCTCCGAAAGGGCGTTCGTCGAAACCTTCCCCTTTTCCTTCTGTATCTCGTATATCGCTTTCAGATAATTTTCAATCGATTCCGTATACATTTAACAGCTCCTAAAGAGGTTTTTAGGCATATCTAAAAACATTTTATTGTCCCGGGCCTCCTCTGTCAAGCGCTTTCCGCTTCAGAAAGCAAAGGTAAACGCCGCCGTGAGGACGACCATCCTGTCCTCGTTTTTCACGTACAGGTCCGGCGTCACGCCAACGATGACGGTGAGCCATTCGGCGACGTCGGCCGTAAAGCCCCCCGTAACATTTATTATCGAAACGTCTCCCCCGCCGCTCACGCTCTCGAATGCGTAAGCCCCCTCGACGACAGCCTGGAGCCACGGTGTCACGTAATAGCCGAGGCCGGTATTCGTGACGAGGCTCCACGAGCCCCCCTCGACGAGGCCGACTGCAAAATCCGAATCGAGAGAAAACCTGTCGGTGAAATTCTTCGTCAAAGCCAGGCCTGCTGGCTCGACGACCCATTCCGCCCCGTCCCCCACCGGGAAGATCACGCCCGCTACGTAGGCGAGCGAAAACGGGTTCCCCTCCCCCTCGTCTATAAACTTGAGCTTCATCCCGGCATGTATATCCCCGAAATCGTTCTTCGCCTGTATGAGGTTCGCATCCTCCACGTTGAGGTAATTGACGCTCACGCCGACTTCGAGAAAATCCAGAACCCCCGGCGTCACCCTGAGCCCTCCGCCGTATCTCTTCCTCTTGTGCCTGTCGTCGATAAATTCCGCCGAGAAATACGGCTCCAGCTCTATGTGCCCCTTCGCGACCGTATCCGCGCTGAGAACGTTGACCTTCGAATTCGATACGCCGCCCACGGCTTCCGCCTCCGCTATAAAACCCAGGAGCTGAAACAGAACGAGTATCGGTATCGCAAGCGCCCTCCCGGCCGAAACGCTTTGCACGCGCCGGCTCAAGTGCAGACTCTTTACTCCCCCCGGCTTGTTTCTGTCCTTAATGTCGATCATCTTCCCTTTCTCCTTCTTACCTGTATGAGCATAGGCTCAAAATATTATGACGCACAGTCAACTATATTTTTAGGCTAGACTAAAAATATAATAAGGCGCGGTTTGTATCAAGAGGCGAGAAAGAGCTATGGGAAATTACCGTGAAAACCGGCTAGTATATTAGCCTGTGGCGTATACAAGACCCGCATATTTCGATAGAGATAAACCGGGCCGGAGCTGGAAACTCCTGATATCCGCCTACCTCCCTGCCCTCCTCGTCCTGCTTGCGGGGCACTTGGCCCCCGGCGCATGGGCGGAGGAGAAGCCGGGTATCCCCATCTATAGATATGAAGTGATCGCCTCCTACCCTCACGACACGTCCGCCTTCACACAGGGCCTCCTCTTCGAGGACGGCGTCCTCTACGAAAGCACGGGCAGGCACGGCCAGTCGTCGCTCCGAAAGGTGGACCTCAAAACGGGCGAGGTCCTCAAGATTCGGAACCTCGACAATACTCACTTCGGCGAGGGCGCGGCCATAGTCGGGAACAAGATCATCCAGATAACGTGGCGGTCGCGGAAGGGTCTCGTCTACGACAAGAACACGTTCGACCTCCTCCAGACCTTCACCTATCCCGGCGAAGGCTGGGGCCTCACTTACGACGGAAGGAACCTCATAATGAGTGACGGCACTGCCGTCCTCAGATACCTCGACTCGGCCACGTTCAAAGAAACCGGGACGCTCGAAGTCTACGACGAATCAGGCCCTGTGCAGAGTCTCAACGAGCTCGAATATGTAGAGGGCGAGATATTCGCCAATCTCTGGGGGAGCGACAGGATCGCGAGGATCGATCCTGAAACGGGACGGGTAAAGGGATGGATAGATCTCTCCGGCCTCCTTCCCAAAAAGGACCGGAAAGGCGGCGAAGACGTTTTGAACGGCATAGCATACGACCCCGGCGGCAAGAGGCTCTTCGTCACAGGCAAGCTCTGGCCGAAGCTCTACGAGATACGCATTGTGCCGGCCGGAACTACCGAAGCCGAATAGAAAACGCATCCCTGATTCACAATCTCACCCGCTTTATTTAAAGAGCGGCTGGTCTTCCTGCATCTGCGTTTCGAGGGGCGATATGTCGGATTCGATCTCTTCTTCGACCTCGGGATTGTATTCTTTTTCGAGATACTTCGGCTCGACCCGGTTCTCGAGAGTGTCGGTGTCCGCAGGCTCAGCGGGCGCGTCTATCGTAGCGCACGAATAGCCGAGCGGCATCATAAGAACCAGAAGCGCAAATAAGATATTCTTCATTTCAGTTTCATCCTCACCTTTTATTGCCGGGACGCCTTGCTGCAGTCCTCCGGCAAATTGAAATATAACACCAATCCGGTCCTTAGCACGGGTTATTTTTTGAGCCTTTTCCGTTTTATCTCCGATATCGCTTCCAGGGCCAGTATAAGCGCCTGTGTCCCTTTTCTCCCGTGTCCCTGCGCCTTTGCCGCAACGTAAAGCTCCCGTACGAGCGCAAGCCCCGGCAGAACGAGGTCCATCCTCTCGGCCTCGGCGAGCGCAATGCCCATATCCTTTATGAAATGCTCGACGTAAAACCCGGGATTGAAATCTCCCTTTAGAATTCTCGGCGCTATATTGTCCAGCATCCACGATGCCGCGGCCCCGCGCCCGACGGACTCCAGCATCTTCGCCGGAT
>JAGVLR010000225.1 GCA_020054175.1 Candidatus Dadabacteria bacterium | reverse complement strand
TGGAGATTCCCGGGGTTCTCCGATAAGGAAAACACGAAGATGCTGCCGTTGAATACTTCACTGGCGCCGACCATGTTATTGTTGAAGTTGACGCCGAACGTGAATACCCGGAGGATCGCGGAGCCTTCGTCTACAACTATGGAAGGGGAGGTCGCAATCCGACCGGCCCCGGTCTGGCACTCTATGTCGATTATCGGGTCATTGGGGTCGACGCCGGTCCATCTGAATGTCCCGGCCCCGTAAACAGTCGCCGGGTCCGTCCATCTGCAGAGGCCGTCCCTCTGGTCCGGGTTCGACGTATTTTGCGCCCATATGCCGGTGACGCAGGTGCCGACCTGGGAAGGCGCGCAGGATGCTATGTCGAGGACGTTAAGCGTATCGGGAAGCGGGTCGAGGAAGGTATTGGCGCCGAGCGAGGACGTGGTGCAAACCTGTATCTCGAACGACCCCCGGGGCCCGGACGGCAGCTGTATGAGGCCTTCGGTAAACGGGATTGTCTGATCGCCGAGGCCGTTTGCCGAGCCGCTGATCAAGCGTATCTCCGCTTTTGAAGACACTGCAAAGGAAAAAACCAGAATCAAAGTCAAAGTAAGAAATTTAATTGATTTCACAATTCAATCCTCCTTTTTGAACTGCAATTATATCATGGTTAAAATAAAAATTAAAGAGTGTGTGAAAGATAATATAGAATAATTGCAGGTATTTAGACCGCATTCATATTAGATAACTTTAAATATTGATATGGACTGCGACGGTCCGGCGGATTAGGGATAAGAAAAGATGAGAGCCTACTACATATGCACTCCGGTGTTTTCCGGGCGGTCATGCCGTTCAGGGAAATTGTCCGATACCGGGGAAGCGGGGCCCTGCCCATAAAAGCAATTGACTTGAATCCCTGTGCCGAACTAAACTATTAGAGTTAGACAAGTAAATTTCCATATAAGGAGATCTGTCATGACAAAAGTACTCCGCTGCAAGGAAGTGGGAGTCGACTGCGACTTCGAGGCGAAGGGCAATTCAGTGGAAGACATCATGCGACAGGCCCAAAAGCACGCCAAAGAAAAACACGGCATGGACACGATACCTCCCGAGCTTCTCGAAAAAGTTCAGAAGGCTATACACGACGAATAGACGCCCGTTCGCATAACGCACGGGCCTTATCCGATACGGGGTCGAGCTTCACACCGGCCGCTTCAAGCGTTTACTCCAAGCCCACATTCCAATACGCATAGTTTAAGCCTGTTACAGGGGCGGTTTGCGTAAGCCCCCTTTTTCGGGGCGCCGCATTACAGTAGGCGACGGTGATCCGGATTCGCCTGAAAGGGGAGTATTACGCCGCCGATTATTCCGGGTTGGTTATGTCGGGCGCTGTCGGCAGCCCCGCGATGCCCCACGCGATTATAACGAGGAATCCGACTGTCATCGGGGCCGAGGGATGAAGGTGATAGAGATACCCGGCCATTATTCCGCCGGCGGAAGATCCCGCGAAGGAGAGGAGGTTGTAAAGCCCCGTCGCAGCGCCCCTGTTGGCCTGGCTCACTCTTTGCGTGACGAAGGCCGGGAGGATCGACTGCATTATGGTATGCCCCGCGAAGAAGAGCATCCCCGCGCCGTAGAAGATGAGCGCCGCTTTCGAGAGCACGGGATATGTCAGGAACGCGAGCGCGATGAGCGCCCAGCCGGTCTTTACTATCGCCGCCATGCGCCCCTTTTTCTCCGCCATCCTGACAGCCGGATAGACAAACAGCGCCGCCGGGATGAGCGAGATCAGATAGACCTTCCACAACGACGCATCGCTCACGCCGAGCGACGTCCACGTGAGCGGGTAGACGAATACGAAGAGGTTCACAGACAGCGAGACGACGACAGTCGCCAGCAAAAGCCTTCTCATCTCCGGCATGCGGAGGAGCGCCCTGAATCCCGCGCGCTCGCCGACGGGCTGCCCGTTGTCGATTTTCGGGAAGAAGAAGAGCGTCAGCACGAGCGCGAGCGCCCCCGACGCCGCGAGAACATAAAACACGCTCGAAAATCCTATCTTCGCCGCGAGGTAAGGCCCGATGATTATCGCCGCGAGGAACGCTATTCCGATAGTTATGCCGACTATAGTGAACGACTGCGCCCGCACCTGCGGCCGCGTGAGGTCGCCGAGCGCCGCGATCGCCACGGAGCTCACCGCGCCCATGCCCTGTATGATACGCGCGATTATAAGCTCGTTTATCGTATTCGCCTCGGCGCACAAAACGCTGCCGACTGTGAATATAAGGAGCCCGGCGAGAAGGACCGGCTTTCGCCCGAGCTTGTCGCTCGCCCAGCCGAAAGGTATCTGGAACACGCTCTGCGCGAGGGCGTATATGCCGAAAGCGACCCCGGCCATCCCTATGCTGGAGCCGGGATACTTTCGGCGTAGACGCTGAACACGGGCAGTATTAGAAATATGCCGAGAAGCCTCGAAGCCATGATGATGGCCACCGTGACGACGGCCTTAAGCTCAGTGTAGTCCAGTCTCATTCGTGTGCTGTCCGCAGGATGTCGAGGAAGTGAGGAATTTTAACATGCTTCCTGAAAATTGATACTCCCGGGCGGGGGTGTAATCTTAATCTATATGGCGCGCGCGAAAGGGCTCAACAATATCGAAGCCGATTCATTCGACAGAGAAGCGTATTCGGGCCTCGTCGATTCTTCCTCCGAGCTGAGAGACCTTATAGAAAGGGGCTCCACTCTGCTCCCGGGATTCGGCCCGCTGATGGAAGACTTGTTCTCCTCGTTCTTCAAGCACAACGTCGTCTTTTTGCC
>JAGVLR010000133.1 GCA_020054175.1 Candidatus Dadabacteria bacterium | reverse complement strand
TCCTTGAACTGAACCATGCCGGCGTTAGTGAAAAGTAGCGTCGGGTCGTTTTTGGGAATGAGGGAGGAGCTTTTCACTATCGTGTGCCCCCTCTCCTCGAAATACTTGAGGAACTGACTTCTTATCTCTGAGCCTGTCATTTTATTCTTCGTCATTGTCTGAATTCGTATTATGTAGCGGCCCCCGCCGCCGCGTTTTTACCGGTAATTTTCCTGGCCGGGTATGTTGCGGCAAGCTGACCGCATGCCCCGAGTATATCTCTTCCCCGGTTCTTTCTTATTCTCACGTTGATCCCGAACGAGATCACTATCTCCTGGAAGCGGAGCACCCGCTCCATCGAGGGAGACTTGTAGGGAAGCGGATGCGCCTCGTTAAAAGGTATGAGGTTGAGCTTGCAGTTTATTCCGCCGAGAAGATTGCCGAGGTCGTAGGCGTCTTTGTCCGAATCGTTCACGCCGCTCAGCATCACGTATTCGAACATGAGCGCCTTTCTGGGCGGCACGGGGAATTTGACGCTCGCCTTCAGGAGCTCCTTTATCGGGTAGCGCTTGTTTATGGGCATGATCTCGTTTCGTATCTCGTCCGTGGGCGCGTTCAGCGATACAGCGAGATTGACGGATATCCTCTCGCCAAGCTCTTTGATCTTGGGGACTATGCCCGAAGTCGATACTGTTATACGCCTCGGCGAAAGAGCGAGCGAGTTCCGGTCCATCAGGTTCTCGAGTGCCCTCACGAGGTTGTCCAGATTGTCGAGCGGCTCGCCCATTCCCATGAAAACAATATTCGTTACGGAGTCGTAAGTGAGCCTGTTAACTATCAGGTACTGGTCTATTATCTCCGACGGCTTTAAGTTCCGTATCTTTCCTACTGTTCCGGTGAGGCAGAAAGTGCAGCCGAGGGCGCACCCCGCCTGTGAGGACACGCAGAGCGTATTCCTCTTCTTATCGGGTATGAGCACGCTTTCGATCTGGTTCCCGTCCGCGAGCCTGAAGAGATATTTTCTCGTCCCGTCTTTCGAGACCTGCTCTCCCGCGAGCTCCAGCGAATCCCCGGCTGTAAAAGCCGTTTTGAGGATTTCCCGGAGGTCTTTCGACAGGTCTGTCATCTCGTCGAAGGACGAAACGCCCCTGACATATACCCATTTCCCGATCTGACGGGCACGGTAGGGCTGTATTCCCTTTCCCGATACGAATTCCTCGAGCTCGGCCGGGCTTAGATCCTTGATGTTCATTTTATCGCCGGATTGATACCTGTAATTTATCAAGGTAAGGATACAGGGGGCAGTAAGGTTATACAATAGCCCGAAGCCCCCCAAATTACGGTCAATACAGGGTAATTATGCGGTATGGTTAGAGGGACTCAAGACCCTGGCTTGTAAGTTGCTTCCGGGTCCGCGCCTGAAAATATCAGCCCCCGGCCTCCGTGCGGCTCTTTTCCCCGGACACGCTGTCCAGAAGCCCGGAGAATTTCCCGAGCGCGGCCCTCATTTCCGCGATCTCCCTCTGGAGCACGATGCGCCGCCGGGGCCCCGCATTTTCGTAGGATGCCTTTCTGAGAGCAAGCCGGCTCACGAGCGTAAGATACTTGTCCTTGTTGAGATATTTCGGGAACCAGTCGTTCTTCTTCATGGCCCCGTACGACATCAATATCTTCCTGTGCCCTTCCGGAAGCACCCCGATGTCGAACTCCTCGGCAAGCTGGACAACTCTCTGTCGCCTCTCGTTTACAATCGACTTCACGTACATCACGAATATGAATACGATGTAGGAGAACAATATAAGCACGGCCAGCGTCCAGTGCGCCTCGCTCCTCGATGTGACGAGGAAATTCCACGTCGAGTGCAGAAATACGGCGAGGAAATAATACAGGGCGACCGACACGAAGGCGTCCCTCCCGCCGTCCTTGAGCTTGCTTATCCCGGCGCCGAAAGTTGCGCTCGCGGCGGCGTGCATGTTGGCCGTCATCATGCTCCTCATGAAAAGGAGGTTGAGCCATTCATATCCCGGGGCATAGCTCGCGTACTGGGCGAAGTAGAGGAAGTTCTCCGTCATGCCGAAGCCGAGACCCGAAGCGGCGCCGTAAAGAAGGCCGTCGGTAACGTTGTCGAAGTGCCTGAGCCTCAGAAAAAAGAGCACGATAAGGCCTTTCATCAGCTCCTCTATTGCGGGCGCGACGAGGACGGCGGTCGTATCGAAATGAGGGCTGTATATAGAGCCTCCGAGCAGCTTTATGCTTGCCTCGGTACCGAGTATGGAGAGTATCACGGCCCCGAATCCGCCCCAGAAAAACGCAATGAAGACGTACTTAAGCGGCTCCCTGTCGTAACGGTCGATCCACCATATGAAAAGGAGTATCGCCATCATGGGCGCGATAGCTACGACGAGTGAGACGAAAACAATTACGTGGTCCATGAATTATCCAAGATATTATGCTCGATTAACCCCAATTACAATATACAGGACTGTATCCCCCGGGCGAAGAAAATATCGCTCCTCACAAATGCCGAGAAGCCGATAAACAGGTATATTAATCGCTGAGGGAACAATCCAGACATGTCCAATCTTAAAATCGCCCTTGAGCACGGGCTCACGGAAGGGGAATATAACAAGATTACGGGCGCTCTCGGGAGAGAGCCGAACTTCACGGAAATCGGCATTCTGGCCGCGATGTGGTCTGAGCACTG
>JAGVLR010000072.1 GCA_020054175.1 Candidatus Dadabacteria bacterium | reverse complement strand
GCCCTGACGCTGCCGAGATCGACCAAAGGAAGATTTGTAAAGTTGAAGTTTATGACCGTGTCGAAAAGGTCGAAGAAAAGCACGCCGTACTTTTTCACGAAATCACCATCAATGCCGTATCTGAAATGGGACAGGGCCTCAATTCCCGCCGGCCCTTTCGAGGATAACCTCTATTATTTTATCGTGAATCCCAAGGGGCTCGGTGACCCTGTAAGCGACGCCCGGATGCTTACGCGCCGCCTCTTCAACCATGGCCGGTATATCCCTCGTGGAATGCCTTCCGGGCGACAGGAAGTAGGGATGAACGACGACGCTCCCGGCGCCTTCGCCGACGCACGCGTCGAAGGCCTGTTCGATCGTGGGCTCGGCCAGCTCCATATGGCAGTATTTCACAATATCGAACCCGCTCTCGGCGGATTCCACCAGGCGCGCCACTTCGGCGAGCATGTCGTTGGCTTCTCCGACGGTGCTCCCGTGATCCACGATTATGAGCGCTTTCCTGTTCATTTTTTCTTTGAGGTGTCCAGGCGATGCCCGGGCGAATGTATAGAGCGGAAGTTACCCGCCGTTTACGGTGTTGAGCCTTACGGCTTCGAGCACTATCTCGGCTGCCCTGTAGAACTCTTCGAGTACGAGGTATTCGTTTACCGTGTGAAGCTCGTACATCCCGGTTCCGAGGTTCACGCACTCGACGCCCATCCTGTTGAAGTAGTTCGCGTCGCATCCGCCGCCGCTCGTGTGAGGGGTTATCGAATACCCGAGGTTCTTCACAGCGTCAGTCACGAGCCTGGCCGGGGTCGACGTCAGCGGAACGTCCATCCTGTCGTAGCTCCTTTCGATTTTCTCGTCGAGACGCGCCGTATACGTAACCCCGTCGACGGAAAGGTCGTCGTGAAGGGTAACCTCATACTTCGAAACAGTATCGTGAAAGCAGCCTCTCATATGGCTCACCTGGGATTCGAGCTGCTCCTCGCTGTGGCTTCTTGCCTCTCCGACGACGCGGACGAGGTTCGGAACTATATTGGTCGCCCGGCCCCCTTCGATTATCCCGATGTTAGCCGTCGTGATGTCGTCGATCCTGCCGAGCTTCATCTGTGCGATGGCGCGGCTCGCGATCTCAATGGCGCTTATTCCGTTCTCGGGGCAGAGGCCCGCGTGGGCTTCGAGGCCGTGAACGAGGAATTCCATTTTCGCTGCGGAAGGGCATCTGAGAACGAGCCTTGCCGGAGTGCTGCTGTCGAGAACTATTCCCTGCTTAGCCTTGAATTTTTTAATGTCTATGTGTTTTGCGCCGAGGAGCCCGACCTCTTCGCATATCGTAAACGCAACCTCTATGTCGCCGTGCGGAAGGTTTTTTTCCTTCAGGGTTCTCATGACCTCGACAATGACGGCGAGACCGCTCTTGTCGTCGCTTCCCAGAATGGTAGTCCCGTCGCTTTTCATTATCCCATTTTCGACTCGCGGCTTGATTCCCTCGCCCGGGCCGACCGTGTCCATGTGTGCCGAGAGCAGCAGGGGAGGGGCGCTGCGCTTGTTGCCCTCCATTCTGACGATGAGGTTCCCGACGTTTCCGCCGACTTTTTCCCATGCCTCGTCGTAAAAACATTCGGCGCGGAGGTCTTTCATCTCGCTTTCGAGTTTAAGCGCGACCTCCTTTTCCATTCTAGAAAGGCTGTCTATCCTGATGAGATCCATCGCGTGCTCTGTCATTCTATGTTTGTCTATCATGATTCCGTCCTGGCAGTAGTGAGCTGTATCAGTATAACCCAAGTGCCGTGACTTTAGAAACGGGCTTCCGCCCCTATGCGGCGTTTCGAAGACATATTTGTGCGCATGGCGCGGCGCGAACGAGCGGGCAAAACTCTTCCGCGGCGAAAACCGCTGACGCGGTTTCGCCGTTGATTCAATCCGGAGATTTTACGCCCTCAGGCAGTCTTTACAGGTTTCTAAGATTCTTTGACTATGCTTTTGAGGGTCTCTATCACACTGTGGATGCCGGGTTTGTGGAGGGAATAAATCCTGTTCTGTCTGATCTTCTGCTCTGTGATGAGTCCTGCTTCCTTGAGTATCTTCAAATGATTCGAAACTGTAGGCTGTGAGATAGAAAATTTACGCGCTATATCGCCGGCGCAAGCATCGTGCTCGCCTAGTATGGAGAGAATCATGCGCCTGCGCTCGTCACTCAGTGCCTTAAAGCTGCATCCCATATATACATCCCCCTGGTAATTCTGGATTAGGTAAATTAGAAATTATTCTAAATTATCGCCCGAAGGAATGCAAATTATCAAGTGAACCCGGGATTCTAGGTGTATATGCGGCTATTTAGGAATATGCTTAAAGATCAAGATTTAAAGGCACTTTTCCGTGCTGGTCCGAATATTCTGCTCACGCGGGAAAATTGTGCGGCGAGACCTTAGGCCGACTTCGTTATAGCTCTGTCAACGGACCATAGTCCTCCGCCCTTGATGAGGACGACGAGAGCGAGCCCTATTGCCAGAATGTGGAACTCGAACCCTTCACCGGCTTGAGTCCCCACCCAGTTCATGAAAAAACCGAACTTTACATGCACCGTCACTATGGCGCCGAGCATTATAATGCTGATACCGAGGGCGGCCACGCGGCTGAGAAAGCCTATTATGAGCCCGAGCGCGCCGAAGCATTCGCCTATGACTATAAGAACTGCCAGGAATGCGGGTATGCCGCTGCTGACGAAGTAGTCTACGGTCCCTGTAAAGCCCGCTCCTCCGAACATCCCGAGCGTTTTCTGAAGCCCGTGAGGAAGCATCACAAAACCAAGCGCGAGCCTCGCAATAAGTGCAGCCGCATCGTCATTTGTCTGAAATATATATCTCAGCATAAATTCCTCCCCGAAAGCCGTTCTAAGATAGAGTCTATATTACTTCCGTCTTTGTATTCAAGTACGGCTCCGGGGGAATCTAAAGACGAATATGCTGCAAAGCTATTTTTGAGAAACATCTGTCTCGGCAGATCGGACACGCAGGATTTTGTTATCCGCTATACGTGCATATTTCTGTATGAGAATCACGTTGTACTTCACATCCTTACTTTGAATGACATTTGATTCAAGTTGTTCTATCAAGGATTTAAATAGAACTCACCTTTATTTGTCTACTTAGAAAAGCGGGAGAGGGCAGCGGGTTATTGGTATCAGCCAGGTAATATATATTATATATATATTATATTCTCTCTCGCTTTCTGCCAGGTTTCGATTGCCCGGGACCACTGCGGTGAAAAAGGATACTTAACCCGGGCTTTAAAGTAGTTGAGAAAAGGCTTTAGAGGTTGGCATCATGTCATAAAATGCATTAGAGGCGGATTCTAATATGCTGTAATCTCACAATAATATTACTTAAGCAAAGAAATTAACTGTTTTTTCGCTTCTTTATGTTTCGATATTTTCCGGTTTTGGTTTTAAAGACGCAGAACAGGTCCTTTTAATAACCCTCTGTAATCAATGAATAAGTGCCACCTAATGTAAAGTATAGGTTTTCACGAAAACTTAAAGGAAAAATCGCCCGGAAACCGCCCTGAAATGCATAGAACATATATCCGGACTATAATTACATCCTCAATCACCCCAATATCGAGGCTATAGCATATATACTTTTTATCTTCTAAGGTGCATATATAAACGGTATTATCCATAGATAAAACAGATATTTCCGGAGCTCTGGCTGCGTCTCGAAGCTGTATTTAAAGAAGATGTTTTACCGAGGGGTCTTCAGCCTGGAAAGGGCGCTTTCTTCTATTTTAATCCTTCTACGGAGGGCGAGGATGTTAAGCACTGTGAATACCGCCGCAGTGATATAGCATGAGAAGATAAGCGGTATGACGGCGATTTCTATAATAACGGAAACATAATTCGGATGCTTCAAATATCTATAGGGCCCCATCGTCACCAGCCTCTCGCCGGGTACGATCAGAATCCTGGTATTCCAGAACTTCCCGAGGCTCCTTATCGCCCAGTATCTCAGGAGCTGCGCCAGCATGAAAACTAATAAGAGCGGAACCCAGTAGGGCGAGAGGGAT
>JAGVLR010000167.1 GCA_020054175.1 Candidatus Dadabacteria bacterium | reverse complement strand
GTAGTCGGAGTGATAAAGGCTGGCCCGGATTAGTTTTCTGTGCCGGGACTCTTTCTTTTACCGTTGGCCGGAATCAGGGACTTTACCTTTTTCCAAAGGGTGTTCCCGCTCCCTTCAGGATTATCGGCCTTCACCTCGGAATCCGTGAGAAAACCGAGCACGTGCGCGTTGAATTCTTCGGGCCGCTCGATGAAGAGGAGATGTCCCGCCCCTTCCAGAACCACCAGTGTCGAGTCCGGTATTTTCTTCGATAATTTAAGCGCGCTCTCGGGCGATACTATCCTGTCCTGGGCGCCGTTAACGAGAAGCGTTCTGGATGTTATCTCTCCCGAGCGCGGCGACGAATCGTAGCCTATACCTGCCAGGAGCTGCCTCCGCCAGGCGTATTCGGGCTGCGGGTTTTCGAGTCTCCATTCCATTATCCGGTCGATTTCATCGGAATTGTTCTTGAAGTACTCTTCCGAGAATGCGAGCGACAGGCCGTATCGCATCCTCTCCTCGTCGCTCATGGCATATTCGAGCCGTACGGGGCCGCGCGAGCCGTCGAATGCGGTCGGAAGGAATCCCCAGAGTTTGAGGAACCCGTTAAAGAACGGAGACTTTCCCGTAATAGGCTTTCCGGGCCCCGAGTTGGTCGAAACCAGCATCAGATTCCTTACCATATCAGGCTCCGATATGGCCAGCTCCTGTGCTACGTATCCACCGAGCGAAACGCCCAGCACGTGCGCCGATTCGACGCCCATCTCTTTTAAAAGCCCGGCCGCGTCGGCGGCCATGAGCTCGATGGTATACTCCGAATCGGGCTTGTCGGTGTTACCCGCTCCCCTGTTATCGAATATTATGACCTTATGGCTCTTCGAGAGGACTGGAACCTGCTTGTACCACATCCAGCTCGAATACCCGAGGCCTTCTATCAGGAGAAGCGGCTCGCCCGAGCCGTGCACTTCGTAGTAAATGTTTATGCCGTTTACGTAAACGGTCCCAGACGAAGGCTCTCTCATGCGGATATGGCTTTCTTTCTATGTATATCGATCCCGTTTGCGGATTTTATCGGCGCCGGCTTTTGTTTGTCGAATTCGTCGAACGCCTCGTTCGCAGCCTGCATCGCGTTAATCGCAGCCGGAAAACCGGCGTAGAGGGCCATTTGAAGAATAACCTCGGTTATCTCCTCCCTGCTAACGCCGACGTTCAAGGCGGAAACCGTATGCACCTTGAGCTGCTGGGGGGCGTTGCCGAGCGCGGTGAGGGCCGCAATTGTAGCGATTTCCCTCGATTTGAGATCGAGCCCGGGCCTTCTATAGATGTCGTTAAAGGCGAATTCCATAATATAACGGGCGAGATCCGGGTTTAGAGACTTCAGACGCTCTATGGATTTGTCGGCGCCCTCACCCTTGATTTCCCTGAATTTCTCAATACCCTGTTCGTATCTGGTCATGGTTTTCTCCTATGGTAATAATGTAAGCCTCAAAACCCCCGAGTCAAGTGTATTTTTCGCATTTGCTTACATATTCATTGTGTCAAAATGCTGTAATTAGGCTATATTGCAAGACATTAAAGAATGATTATGTGCAATTGCTAAATTTGACTTTCAAGAGTTCTCCGCACTCTGGCAGGAGCTTTCACGGCGGGTAACGCAGCCGTCACGGCTGCCCCGGATTAATTGACAATCCCCCTCTGCTACTTTAAATTCATGAAAGAAAATTCAACTGTAATGGAGGTGCCGCGACATGGACTGGGGTATGAAAAACAGAATGGCCAGGATAATAAATCCCAAGACAGGAAGGGCTGTTATGCTTGCGTTCGACCACGGATACTTTCTCGGGCCGACGCATGGGCTCGAAGTGCCGAGGGATACGATTGCCCCGTTAATGCCATACGCGGACACCATCATGCTCACCCGCGGCGTGCTTCGCACGTCCGTCGACCCGGATTCCGGGGCGAACGTCGTCCTCAGGGTTTCGGGAGGGACGAGCATCGTAGGCGCCGACCTTTCGAACGAAGGCCTTACTACTTCCTTTAAAGACGCGATAAAGCTCAACGTTGCCGGCGTCGGTATATCCGTATTCGTCGGTAGCGACCACGAGCGGCAGACCCTTCTCAACCTTGCCGAGCTAGTGAATCTTGGCGAAGAATACGGCATTCCGGTTCTCGGTATCACAGCCGTCGGAAAAGAGCTCGAAAAGAGAGACGCCAGATATCTTTCCCTCAGCTGCCGCATATGCGCCGAGCTCGGGACTCACATCGTAAAGACGTACTACTGCGAGGAGTTCGAAAAGGTTACGGGAAGCTGCCCGGCTCCGATAGTAATAGCCGGCGGGCCAAAGCTCGAAACCGAGATGGACGTATTCGAGATTACCCACAGCGCGATTCAGCAGGGCGCTGTCGGCGTCGACATGGGAAGGAACATCTGGCAGAACAGCCACCCGGTTGCGATGCTCCGCGCGGTGCGTTCGATAGTTCACGAAAACAACAATCCGAAGCAGGCGCACGACCTCTACCTTTCTCTTAAGAGCGACGAGTCGAGAAAGATAGCCAGTGCGTAAAGCCGGCCAGAATCATAATCGCCGAGCCGTTTAACGATTCCCATAGCGCGTAGGGGACTTGCATGCGTGTAGCGATGTACTATAAAAACAGCGACGTGAGGCTCGAAGAAATGCCGGTGCCGTCGATCGGTCCGGGCGAGCTGCTCATGAAGGTTCACGCGAGCGGCATCTGCGGGAGCGACCTCATGGAATGGTACCGCATCCCGAAGGCCCCGCTCGTCCTCGGCCACGAGGTCGCGGGCGAGGTTGTGGAAGTCGGCAAAAGCGTCCGGAAATTCGCTCCGGGTGACCGCGTCGTGGCGACGCATCATGTGCCCTGCAACACCTGCCGTTACTGCCTCAGGGGAAATCATTCCTCTTGCCAAACGCTGAGGACGACTCACTTCGACCCGGGCGGATTTTCAGAATATATACGCATACCCGCGATCAACGTCGACAGGGGAGTGCTCAAGCTCCCGGACGAAGTCACTTACGACGAGGCGTCTTTCGTGGAGCCGCTGGGATGCGTCATAAGAGGTCAGCGCCTGGCGGGCTTCGGCATGACGGACAGCGTGCTCGTCATGGGAAGCGGCATAACGGGTCTTCTTCACATTCAGCTCGCGAAGGCCCTTGGCGCGGGACGCATCATGGCCACCGACGTCAACGACTACAGGCT
>JAGVLR010000115.1 GCA_020054175.1 Candidatus Dadabacteria bacterium | reverse complement strand
GAAAATTGTGAAGGTCGCGACAGCGCCGATCGTGACAAGCAAACGCGCAGCAAGATTTCTCATCCTGTTCTCCTTGGGAATTTGCCGTTGTATCCGATTGATATTATTCCAATAACCGACGAAACTCAAGCATAAGCATACTGGGTATTTATACGGCGATTCCGTATAGTTGTAATAGTGGTCTGGATGGGAATCCGGCTCAACCGGCCGGTAGGATACAGGCGGGGAAGGGGTAAACGGGGACGCGTATGGAACCTTACAAGAATCTCTCGGGCAATTCAGGGGTTCTGGAATATGAAACAGGAGAGGATTTTATAAAGATAAAGTTCCGCGACGGCGACGTCTATCTATATAACTACAGCGTCACAGGCAGAGACAACGTCGAGCAGATGAAAGAACTTGCGATAGAGGGCAGGGGTCTCAGCACTTTTATAAGTAGATACGTAAGAGACGACTACGCTGTGAAATTAAAATGATCGCTTTTAAAATTCAAAGATGAGATTCTATATCCATCCTGTCATGCAGGATACGAATAATCAAGATGCCCTCTTCGGATTCACGATAAAAAACGAGATGACGATTTAAATGATACTTCCGATAACCGGGGAGAATTTCATCACAAGACCTCCCGAGCTTCGGATCCATAGTCAACATCCTGAAACATTCGTCGAGCTCTCTCAGGTATTTATTTCTTTGTTCGCGGCCCCACTTGTCCTGCGTATACAGTGCTATGGATTTAAGATCGGAAATGGCCTTTACTGCAAGACGGAAAGTCGGCATCAGGCGGGGTTTTCTTTATCCAGCTCTTCAACTAATCCCTCAAGCGAATAATCGGTGAAGCCGCTTTCCTCGCCCTCCTTCAAGGCCCGCCGGAGGGCATCAAGCTTCACTTCGCGTTCTTCGAGGAGCCTCAAACCGGCCCTTATCGCCTCGCTGGCCGAGGAATATCTCCCGTTTTTTAGCTGCCTGGCGATGAACTCTTCAAAATGCTTTCCCAGAGTAACGCTCGTATTTTTCTGCATTAAGACCTCTTAATACCAATATATATTATTATATGGTATTAGTAAAGCCTGTTGTATCACGCCACCATCCTGCTATAAAGCCTGCTCGACAGGAGCACGAGCGCTGCCGCGATCACGGTTAGTATCGCGAAGTCGTAGACTATGCCGAACTGCGAATGCGCCCCGTTTATCATGAGCGCCCGAAGGGCGTCTACCTGATA
The DNA here is from genome assembly GCA_020054175.1 of Candidatus Dadabacteria bacterium. Lineage (GTDB taxonomy): Bacteria > Desulfobacterota_D > UBA1144 > Nemesobacterales > UBA2774 > JADLGH01. The sequence goes on along the minus strand of JAGVLR010000115.1, from coordinate 3,986 downwards.
CGTAAGCGGGTTGAGAGTCGATACGGTCTTGAGCCAGTCCGGCATTAGCGCGATCGGATATATCGCGTTACTCGCGAAGAAGACCGGCATCGTTATAAGCTGACCTATGCCCATGAATCTCTCCCTCGACTTCACAATGCACGCGATCGAGAGCGACAGCGTTGCGAAGAGCCCGCACCCGAGCCCTATAAGCACCATGACGCCGAGGATGTTAAGCGGAGAAAGGTTGAGGTTAGCTCCCATGAGACCGGCGACAACGTACACCACGCCGCCCTGGAGCATCCCGCGAACGCTCGCCGCCAGCGCCTTCCCTATAACTATTGCCGTCCGCGGCGCGGGGCTCACGAGCATCCTGTGGAGTATGCCGAGGTCCCTGTCCCATATGGCCGATATGCCGAAGAATATCGCGACGAAGAGCACGCTCTGCGCGAGTATCCCGGCTGATAGATAATCAAGGTAACTCATCCCGGCCGGCGCGAGCCCGCTCACCCTAAGCATCACCATGCCGAAAAGGAGCAGCCACAAAAGCGGCTGCACCGCCCTCGTGAAAAGCTCGACAGGGTCGTGCCGAACTTTCTGAAGCTCGGCGCAGAAAACCCCGTACACCTGCATCACATAATCCGAGACGGCCCTCGTCAGTCTAGCTGCGGGATGCGATAGACCTGCGGTTACGACGTACTTCACTATAATTCCCTCCTTCTGAATTCTCTTCGAAATTGCTCATGTATTTTGAAAAAACGTCGTCGAGGGTCGCCCCCTTGCCGATGCCTTCCTTAAGTTTCGCCGGCGTATCGACAGCAACTATCTGCCCGTAGTGAATGAGCGCCATCCTGTCGCATAGCTCCTCGACCTCGTCCATGTAGTGCGTCGTCAGGATTATCGTCATCCTGTATTTTCCCCTCAGCTCGCGGACGTGATCCCAGACAGCTTTACGCGCCACCGGGTCGAGGCCGACAGTCGGCTCGTCCATGAATATGACGGACGGGCGGTGAAGCATGCTCTGCGCGATTTCGAGGCGGCGTATCATACCGCCGGAATAGCTGCTCACGAGCCGGTCGGAAAACTGGCCGAGTCCCATGAAATCGAGCGCTTCCCGTATACGCTCCTCCTGCTCCAAGCGCGGCACTCCGTAAAGCCTCGCCGAGAGAAGCAGGTTCTCCCTCGCCGTGAGCGCCCCGTCGGAAGATACGAGCTGCGGTATGTACCCGATATTCTTTCTAACCTCGGTCGACTGTTTTACGACGTCGTACCCCGCAACCTTCGCCGTTCCAGACGTCGGCGGGACAAGCGTCGTCAGCATCTTTATTATGGTGCTCTTGCCCGCGCCGTTAGGGCCGATGAGGGCGAAAACCTCTCCCTTGTCGACGGTGAACGACACCTTGTCGACTGCAGTGAACGTCCCGAAGATTTTTTCCAGCTCCTCTACGTCGAGCGCCGGTTCTTTTCCGTTCTTTCCCATGTTTTATAGTTCCCCTCTTATACTGTATGAGAGGAATTATCGTTAAAAGGATGCAGGGAAGGGGCGGGATATTCTATAAATATTTCGGTTGTGGCGTTATACCTGCACGGCGCCGCCGTCCACATGGAGCTCGATTCCCGTGACGAAGCTGGAATCGTCCGAGGCCAGGAACAGAACGGCCGTCGCTATCTCCTCGGGGAGCCCCATTCTTCCCATGGGGATGAGGGAAACCAAGTAGTCTTTCTGTTCCTTTGAAAATGGGTCGAGTATCGGAGTGTCGATAGTCCCGGGGCTCAGCACGTTGACCCGGATGTTCCTCGACTTTAAATCCATCGTCCAGGTGCGTGCGAATGAGCGGACAGCCGCCTTGCTCGCGTTGTAGACGCCGAACGCCGGGAAGCCCTTAATTGCCGCGATCGAGCCGTTCAGTATTATCGAGCCGCCGTCGTTAAAGAGGGGGAGGGCCTTCTGCACGGTGAAGAGCGTCCCCCGGACGTTAAGGTCGAAAATCTCGTCTAAGTGCTTTTCCGTCACCTCGCCGATAGGGCCGAAATCGCCGCGCCCGGCGCTGGCGAAGAGGATGTCGATCTTTCCCTTTTCCTTCCGCACAGTTTCGTAGAGGCGGTCGAGGTCTTCGAGGCTGGCGGCGTCGCCCTCGACTCCGGTCACATTCTTACCTACCTCTTTCACCGCCTTGTCGAGGCGCGCCTTATCGCGGCCGGTTATGAACACGTATGCCCCTTCCTCGACGAAGAGCTTGGCCGTCGCCAATGCCATGCCCGATGTACCGCCCGTGATTACCGCAACCTTGTCTTTCAGCTTCATGATTATGGCCTCTCCTCAAACCGTTTAGAAGTTATGACAGGAGATTCTTTCGAAAGGATTCAGGCCGGGATTACAGGGCGCAAAACTCCGTTTGAGGCTGAATATAAACGGGCAGAATTATAGATTTCCTTTGATCGAAAGGCCAGCCGGAAATTAGTTGTGAGGTGTGGGAAAACCCCGGTTAATTGCTTCTGCAGTCCTTGCAGACGCCGTTAAGGAGAATCGAGTAGCCCTTTATCTGGTACTCGCCGAGGGTCTTGTCGGATATATCGAGCGTGGTGAGCGAAGCGTCGTACACGTCTTCGACCTTCTTGCATACTGTGCACACGATATGGTTGTGCGGGTCGAGATTGGCGTCGTAACGCGCGGCGTTGTAGAGCACGTTAACGACCGAAATCAGCCCGAGCTTTTCGAAAGTCTCGAGCGTCCTGTAAACGGTCGTCAGCGAAATGTTCGGATAGTAGTCCTTTATCTTTTTGTAGATGGTTTCCGTGCTCGGATGCTGGTCCGTCGAGGCAAGCTCTTTGTATATAGCTATCCTCTGGGGAGTCACCTTGAGCCCAAGATCCTTGCTCCGGTCGATAAACTCGTTTATCTTCTCTTTTACCATTTCTGTAATAATTTCGCTCATATCCCTTAGTCCTTCAATAATTTTACACTATGCGGTTTCGAATATCCATAGCTCGCAAATATAATTTGGAAATAGTAATCATTATCATTAAAGACAGCTTTGCATGTTCATTATTCGGACTTGAAACCCTCGCCGGGCGTCTGTAAGTTAATGCTGTGAGCCCGCTCGAATTCATCAAAAAACATAAGGTCATTTCCGTCATCCGCGCGGAAAACGAGTCCCTCGCGCTATCGTTCGCCGAGGCCTGCATTGAAGGCGGCCTCCGGCTGATCGAGGTTACGTTTTCTTTCCCCGGAGCAGAGCGCGTCATAAACAGTCTCTCCGGCAGAGAAGATGTACTCGTGGGGGCGGGCACTGTTCTCGACATTGAAATGGCCGAAAAGGCGCGTGACGCCGGCGCCCGGTTTCTCGTCTCGCCGCACACCGACGAGGCGCTCATTAACTTCGCCAAGGCAAACGGCATGGCGGTCATTCAGGGCGCGTTCACGTCCTCCGAAATAGTGAGGGCATGGAAGCTCGGGGTCGACATGGTGAAAATATTTCCGGTGAGCGCGGTCGGCGGGCCGTCATACGTTAAAGCCATGAAGGAGCCGCTCCCGCAGATCGAGATAATGACGACGGGCGGGGTAGGGCTCGACAATCTCGCCGACTTCCTCCGGGCTGGCGCGTCTGCTGTCGGGCTTTCAACGGCGCTAACGGGCAGGGGAGGCGGCATAGATCCCGAAACGATAACGGCCAACGCGCGCCTCTTCGCGCGGAAGCTCGAAAAAATCGGTCGGGCTTAGCCTTTTCAGGGTTAATATTAATCCGGGAGTCACGCATGAATATCCTCTTCGTCGCCTCTGAAATGGAGCCCCTCGCAAGGGTGGGCGGTCTCGCAGATGTCATAGGCACCCTCCCCAAGAGGCTCGCCGCGCAGGGGGCGGACGTAAGAGTCGTCATCCCCTGCTACACCCGCGTAAAGTCCTGGCTCTCGTCGGCAGGCATAAAATCCAAAGACGTCATAAAAGACCTCGTCATATGCATCGACTGGCTCCCGTTCAGGGGAGCGGTGAAGGAAATAAAACTCGG
>JAGVLR010000244.1 GCA_020054175.1 Candidatus Dadabacteria bacterium | reverse complement strand
CGCCCGCAGGCGTCGTGTGCGACCTCAGCATCATTTCGACGTGAGCCGAGGCATGTGCAGTCCTCGAAACGGTCACCGCCCCCAGCCATCTGCCGTCATTCCCGGAATGAACGAAGCATCTCATGTCGTCGTCGAGGCCCGTGCGGAAGAGATATTTAAGAAACGGTTTCGAGCCGTAAGGTGCGCGCGACCTGAGCGCGTCGAGTCTCTTCATGTTATAAGACGAAGAAGAGATCTCCGTTATCCCGCCGTGTCTTAGACCGCGCCGGCAAAGCTCGCGCAAAGACGCCCCCGACCTCCAGCCCTCGATATTCAATACAGCTTCGGAGCCCGTCAGAATCGCCTCGCAGCCGTCCTTTTTGAGGAAGCCCGCAATTTCCGGGGAGCATCCGCGTATGAGGAACCCGTTCCTGAACCTAGAAACAAGCTCCTCGTAAATCTCTTCGAAGCAGCTTCCGAACGGCACGCCCCCGGTGTATACCCAATCGAGATCGGATAGTGGAAGCGGGACGCTCCTTAAATCGATATAGGATTTTTGGCTTCTGTACCAGCTTAGAGGAATCGAGTTAATCATCTATCGCCTGCGAATGTGTATGCAACTATAAACTACACAAAGCTCCGCCGGGTGCAACAATACTCCGTTTCTATCTCACGAACATGAAAATGCGGTATTATTAAAATCGCAGCCTGATATATAATTTTTTTGAGCGCTATTGCTCGAAGGAATCACCCCGGAGCAGAGCGCATGGAGGATACCGAAATGAAAAACATATCGAGCCTTTTCCTGATTATATCCGCAGTACTCATATTCACAGCGGCCTCCTGCACGGCGGGGGACAAATCCCCCGAGGCCGGAAAGACTTTCGATAACCCGTTTGCATATTGCAAGGCGGCGGGGACTGTAGACTCTCCCGGTGCGGACTATACCGGCCCCAAAGTCCCCGAGTCGATAGCCAGAGGTCTTAAGAAGGCGTTCGGCTCCCCGGAATCCACGCCTCTCGACATGTTCATGAACGGCACCTACTGGCGCTGCATGGACGGCAATGTCTACGCGTGCAACGTCGGAGCCAACCTCCCCTGCGAATCGAAGGCCGACGTCAGCAAGGAGCCGACAGAGGGCATGAACGAATACTGCAAGGAAAACGCGAATTCCGACTTCATCCCAATGTACGTAACCGGCCATTCGACAGTATACGACTGGAAGTGCGACGGCACGGCTGCAGTCGCCGGGAAGCAGCTCTCCGAAGTCGACGCCCGGGGCTATCAGAAGAATATCTGGTACGAGATAAGCCGGCCCTGATTAAGCCGGGGCGTACGAGCGCTTCGGATTTCGACGTCAGCGCTTTCCGCTCGATATGAAGACCTCGCTCTCCGGGAATTCGCTTAGCGTCTTCTCCGGAATCCCGAACACCGTGGCGGCGACGTCCCGCGGCGTATCCGCTATCCACTCGGAAATGCTTATCTCTTCGTAAACACCGTTATCGAATACGAGCAGCATCTCGACTTCTTCCTTTCCTACGTTCTCGAGATAATGCCCGCAGCCCATCGGGATGTAGAAAACTCCGCCTGCTTTTACTTTCTGAGTGCTCGACCCCGCGTCGGCGGCGAACAACGTGATCCTGACATTGCCTTTTAGAACGTATCCCCATTCATTGGCGTTCGGGTGCCAGTGCATCTCCCGGAGCGCGCCTGGCTTGAGCGTCATCAACGCACCCGCCATCACGTTTGAAGCAGGGAAGTTGTCTATGGTGGCCATTTTGACCGTGCCCCCGGAATACACCCTCCCCTCCTGCGCTCTCAGCCGAAACTTGTGGCTCAGCCTGGGCGTGTCGAGCTTCCCTCCCTGTGAGAGTGTCTTCTTGCCCGGGGGCGCGCCGAGGGCCATGTACACCTCTTTTTCGGGAAACTTATCGAAGACATCCGCCGGCAAACCGAAATTCTTGACGAGCACCTCTCTCGGCGTCTGCGCTATCCATTCTGTGATGCTGAAGGTGCTGAATTCGTTGAACTCGCCGTTGTTGAACGCAAGCAGAAAATGGCATTCGTCGGTGCCGATATTTTCTATGTAGTGGGCGTAGCCCTGCGGGACGAAGAATATATCCCCCGGCCCATACTCCTGCGTGTCCCATTGCCCTTGGGGATTGACGACCGTTACGCGTCCCTTTCCGGTTATGAAGAAACCCCATTCGGCTGCAATCGCGTGCCAGTGAAGCTCCCTTATGCCGCCCGGCTTGAGGCGCATTGAAACGCCCGTGACGCCTTTCGATATCGGAAGCTTCCTCACGGAGACTTCCTTCGAGTTCCCCGCCTTCCAGACGGCGGCTTTCTGCCCTTCGAGATCGTACGTGAAATTCAGTGCGTCCGCCTTCGCCCGTGATTTACCCTTCGATTTTGTCTTTGCCGACTTCGCCATGACTATTATCCTCCTGATGTTAGATTAGAGTCCACCGCCGAAATATAAGATATATATACTTTTATTGACCATCTCGATTCGCGTGTAAAGAATATTAGTGCAAATTTTATAAGCCGGGTACTCCGGACCCGGGAGGACGCTTTTAGTGAAAAACAGTATGGAAGACCGCCGCACCGCACGGCTCCCGCTCGACTGGAAACCGAGGCACTGCGGCGACCTTATAAGGCTCGGGGCGGAATACGACGGCTGGTACGTCGTCACTGAAACGGCGGTCCATAACACGGGCGTCCTCGTCGGCCTCGGTGTCGAGAACGACTGGACATTCGAAGAGGAATTTCACAAGATGACGGGATGCGCGGTGCACTGCTACGACCACACTATCGGCTTCCTGGCATTTCTGAAGCCTGCGTATCTACATGCGAAAGATTATATCAGGGGACGCGCGCCTCTCGATAAGCCAAAAATAACGCTCCCGTTCAGGTATAAAAGATTTTTCTCCGGCAGGAGAAGACACTATGTAGAAAAAGTTGGGACTGGCCCCGGAAGCTCCGACTTCAGGAAGATATTCTCGAGAATCCCGGAAAACAAAACGGTCTTTATAAAAATGGACATCGAAGGCTGGGAATATAGCGCGCTCTCCGGTCTCCCGGACTACTACTCCCGCATAACCGGCCTCGTGATCGAGTTTCACCACGTTATCTCGTTCCCGGAAGTTATGGACTACAGCATTAGAGAACTAAAAAGCTGCTTCGACATCGTGCACGTTCACGTCAACAACCATAGCGTGATCGACGAAGACGGCACACCGATGACTATAGAGATAACGTTCGCGAACAAATCCCTTCGCAAAGAGCCCGCCGCGGAATCGAGGCTTAGCTATCCCATCGAGGGTCTCGATGTCCCGAACAATCCGTCCATTCCCGATTACATACTCGAGTTTTACTAGTCTATGTACGCATGACGCCCTAAGAGTTACCATCATGCATGTCCGAGAAGCCCTACGAGTAGCTCCTTGGTCCCCTTAATGTCGAGCTTTCGAGCGGCAAATTCGGCACTAAGCAATTCTTCAGAGAGATAGAGGTCATACTTTTCGCAGGCCTTGTTCCCGACCATAGCAGCTAATTCAATCTCGGTTATTTCATCATCGTATATAATCTCTTCGATTAAATCGAGAAATCTTTCTTCGTCGAGATTAGATAGAACCGTAGCAAACCCAGCCTGAAGAACCTCCACTCCCTTGGAATTTAGCAAGGCCCAAAAGGTATTATTCAATTTGCTTCCCCTCCAAAGAAATGCTATTACGTCTTTCCCGTGAGTGATGTACCATCGTACGGCCAGATCGAATCTATAGAAATTCTCTCTCGCTTCTTTAAGCAAAACGACCGCCCGGCGGTCTAGATATTGAGGTACGTATGGAGACTTATAAATCTCATACATCTTTTGTCTTACCGTGTCGTGTATTCCTTCAACCCCCGCACCGATGAATCTGGGAGCATGCCCTCCTTTTGCACGCTCCAGCATTATAACCTTTCCCTCTTGATCAATTTCGACGACCTTCCACCTCCTGCCGGCAAAAATAATATATATCCCCTCTATAATTGGATAGTTAATCGGTATTTTCCCGATGTTCTTTCCTTCCGCCATGAGTATGTATTCGTCATAGGTATTGAACGCTGTATAAAAATTGTAATGATTAACTATCCTCTCTCCTTTCATTCCAAGAATTAAAGTGCCGTCCAACATCTGGGCTATTAAATCATTTTTGCCGAGATTGCGAAGGAGATTGACAAACATCTCTTGGCTTACATTTCTAAAGGGACCATGCTCGCACAACAATGTCCACGCCTCATATGCCTTTATGCCTCCGAACTGAGTTATTGTGGACATTACTTGCTGAACAAGTGTCGATAAATGAAGCCGCTCCGAAATGGGCGGCTCACACCATCTCTCCAAAAGTAGTTCCACCATCGCGATCGATTGAACGAGGTCTTCCCTCAAACGGTCCTGCGGCCACATACTCTCCGTAATCTCATCCTCCTGAATGAAGAGACGCAAGACCGCCGGCTCGCCCCTTCTTCCAGAACGTCCGAGCCTCTGCCGCATGCTCGCGACAGACGGGGGAGGCCCCACCTGTGCTATGCTCGTTACGCCCCCTATGTCTATCACCATTTCGAGTGTCGTAGTACAAACAGCATTCAGAGGCATGGATTTATTCTTGAGCCGCATTTCCACTTCTTCTCGAAGCTCTTTAGAGAGGCTTCCATGGTGAGGAAAGAATTCGTTGGGCAAATGCTCGGATTCGCTCATGCGTCTCAAAAGGTCCGAGCACTCTTCGACTTGAGATCTGCTATTCGCAAAAATCAGATTAGAGCTCCCTCTCAAAATCCTGAACAGGTCGCTGCATAGTTCATGAGTATCACCCTGCTCCGTTTCATTCGAAGTGCCGTTTTTATCATCGGGCTTCTTGCGGATAACCGCTGGCTTCACCTTATATCCCTTGAGCTGAAGCTTAATTTCCTGATCATTTTTAGAAGTTATTAATTTGAATGGGTAGATATTTCCGGGGCGTAGATATTCCTCGGCAATCTGCATATCACCCAAAGTGGCACTAAGCCCTATTCTGGGAACACGCCTTCTTATAAATTGCTCGACCCTATGCAGCAACGATTGTAATTGCCGGCCGCGCTCGAGCCCGATGAAGGAGTGAAGCTCATCGATGATTACATACGCAAGATGAGAGAAAATACGGGCTACTTCCGGACCACGGTTACAAAATATCGCTTCCAGTGATTCGGGAGTTATGAGTAAAATACCGGCAGGATTCTTGAGCAGATCCTGTTTTCTTCCCTGAGGCACATCGCCATGCCACTTGCTTACTTTGATATCCAGCTGTTCGCACAAGCCCAATATTCTCTCGTACTGGTCGTTTATCAGTGCCTTCAGCGGCGCAATATACAACACTTTGATACTCTGGCTTGGATCTTCGATGATATTCGAGCATATAGGAAGGAACGCCGCTTCTGTTTTCCCGCTTGCGGTAGGCGAGGCAATTACGACATCTGTATCAGCAGAGAGTATGGGTTTTACCGCCTCAGCCTGAATAGGACGCAGCTCTTTCCAACCTTGCTTGTAAATCCAGCTCTGAACCTTGGTATGCAGTAAAGCGAACGAATTGGATCCGCCGGTATTCGCGCCGTCAGAGTTTGAAGGTTTTGAGGTCATCGTCAACGTCTCCTTCTCCCATAGAGCCGTTAGAACCGCCTTCTTCCTCATCGTTGTCCCCGTACGGCAGAGGTTCAAGGTCCGGGTTTCTGTCGGAGTCGATATTTATATCTTCTACAAGCCTGTCCCAAGTGATGTGAGAATTCTGGTCCAGCACCGACAGCATGTCGACGAATGCCTTGACCGTATTCCTCGGGGTTCTGAAGTACGCATCGCCAATGCGGTTGGAACAATGAGCCATGAATGATTTAAGCGCTTCGTCGGGAACTAAATATTTTTCAGGCTCGCCTTCCGCGAAAACGTGCCGGATATTGCACAAAAGTAGGTAGAGGTCTTCGGGAGACAGGTTTGCCAACCTGAGAACGGGATTATTATAATCGACGATGTCCGCTGAAGCGGCGAATACATTCTCCGCAAGACGCGACTGAAGCGCCTCGTAGCTATATAGCCCTCTTCTCGTATCCATCAGGAATTCAGGCGTGCCGCTCATCAGGAATCCCAGACCGCCCGCCATACCCTGCAGGCTGTCGTTCAGGATACGTAGTATCTGCTCATAGTTCGAATTCCGCGCTTTGGTGTTGGAAAGCTTGTAGAGATTGACCATCTCGTCGAGCCCTATGATAAGTCCTTTGTATCCGGCCAGTCTTACAAAAAGCGCCATCAGCTTCAAGTAATCATAGACGTTAGAATCATCGACTATGGTTCTGACCCCGAGGGCATTTCTGGCATCCGTACGGGTAGAGAATTCCCCACGGAGCCATCTTACGGCATCGGATTTCAACTGCTCGTTATCCGTATCGTGACCTTTCCAGTATGCAGCGACAACCTCGGGGAAATCATAGCCGCCTACCATCTCGGAAAGTTTTTGCAGCCTGTCCTGTATAATCGATTCGACGCGGTTACCGTTCTCTTTCGATTCCTGAACCGCAGTGCCGACAAATCTTTCGACGACACTCGGCAAAGCCCCCCCATCCCATTTCGTGCGGGTGGACAGATTACGCATAAGCTCGGCATAAAAGTTTCTTGCCTGCCCGCCAGTGGCATGTATACGGCGGTCGGGCGTCATGTCGGCCTGCGCGGATACCAGTCCTTTTTCCATAGCTATTGTCTTCACGAGGTAAAGAAAAAAGGTCTTCCCTGATCCGTAATCTCCAATAATAAAACGTATGGCGGAACCGCCGTCAGAAATCCTGTCTATATCGTCCAGAAGAGCTTGAACCTCTTTAACTCTTCCTACCTGAATGTGATGTATGCCAACCCTCGGAACAACACCAGCCCGGAGCGACTGTATGACGGCGTCTCTTTCTTTCGAGCGAATTTTCTTTATTTTAGTCATTCTGCAATCTCTTTGACTATATCCGGGTTTATTTCTATTCCCTCATCTTCCTCTATGAATGGATTATCGAACAGATCGTAGGTTGCTGTATTGATAGTTTCCATTGCCCCGTCAGGCATTAGGCCGTATTTGTCGCAGAGCCGTTCGAAATCTTCCCTCGACCAATAACCCCGCACAACCAATTCTCTTACGAGTCCGCCGTGAGATTCATCGAGACCGAAAACTGTCTGCATTTTTCCGCTGGATAGAACTGAATCCTGGGATTGAGTCACTTCCTGCTCTTCATTCCGTGAGAAGATATCGCTGAGAAGTATATGTATTCGCTGTGTATCTTGCCTTCTATCGTCAATAATTTTTTGGTCCAAAAACAGAGTACGATCGCCTGCTGCTGGGGCGGAAAAGGCCCTTTCAGGTATCGGATATTCGACATGATCCGGCGAGGCATTCTGAACAGTTACAGGTTCGGTAGCACCCCCCGACTGTATGGAATGAATGTCGGAGTATATAGTCTCTTCATCGAGCTTGAGAAGCTTGTATATCTTTTTCAGCGTTTTAATCTCGTCGGGATCGACAATGCCATCCGCACAGGCGACGTTAATGAGAAAAAATCCGATAGATTTTCTGGATAAGTCGTCGAGCGAAGTTATATGTTTCCTGAGAGACGAAAATCCCTGGTAAGAGAGAACAAGCCATTTCATATAAGCCCTGAGACGCTTCCGCTCGGGTTGAGACAAGTGGAGGGATGATTCCAAGTGCCTTTCGAGGTGGAGCTCTTCAGCTTCCGAAACAGAGCCGTCAGCAGCACAGATAGCCGCTGCGAGGTGTAGCGCAGCGGAGGCGGCTTTATAAGAAGGTCCGGGGGTTCGAGGCTCGTTCTCATCCAATGAGAACAGCACCGCCTTACCGGCGGGGTCGATTCTATTGTCGCTGAATCTGATATCAGGCTCTATTCCGTATCCCAGGATTCCAAGCATTTGTGCAATAGAGACGCAGTCGGATTTAGAAAGCGCTTTATCGCCGGTAATATCCATAAGATTCAGAAGCTCCCGAGGCGGCAGCTCCGCTGTCTCCTGAGATTGTAATAAATTTTGCGCCCATTTTCTGAGAGAAGTGACATTCCCCAAATTCATCTGAGTTATCAATTCCTTTGGAAGGAGAGAAATGGCCGATAAGCTCGACTTCTCTTCCGGCTTCCTGCCGACAAAGCGGCTGTATGAATTAAGCTCTTCCGTGCATTGGTCTATAATTCCACGGATTTGGGAAACTGGTTTTGAAAGACGCGTAAGATCCGGCAAATCCTTTACTTCATATGATATAGGATAAATAGAACTGGATGCGGGTTGGTAGTTAATCTTTAAATATGACTTGTTCGGTTCTATAACTAGGCCTTCCCCAAATTTTTCCCTATACCGAATATCAAACAGTTTCCCGAATTCCTCGCGACAGCGTTGTGCTGGGGTGCGAAAATAAACCTCGGGATGATATTCAGCCCATAAGAGCGCATGACTTGAAGGAATTGGTTGTCTGTTTTTAGAAAGCCGAGCTAACGCAATTTTGAAGTTGAGAGGATATTCACCCCATCTGACACCTTCTTCTTTGTAAACAGCAGAATCGTCACTGGTTTGGAATTTCAACCGTGCTATAGCCAGAAAGCTCGATGCATAACCGTTGAACGAGCTATCATAACCATAGATGCTCAGCAGTCTTTCCACTTCGGCTATGATTGCTGCTGCTTCAGTACACGGCTTTTCAGACTTATCGGAATCTATCAAAAGGCGCCGCTCCAAGCCATAAAAAAACAAAAACACATATCCTATATATGCCGTAGGATTTTTTCTTCCTGTGGATAACCAGTCGAGATACGCGGCGCGCGCTTCAGGTTTTATGTCATTATACGAAGGCCAGTAAGTCATGGAATGACCCGAATGGTCGGGATTTATCTTATTGACCTTTAGTTTCGGATTTATGAGCGCCGGATCAGGAGAATAAGCATTTCTTACTGAGTCTAACTCCTCCCCAACATAAATCAGACCGCCGTCGATTCTATAATCTGAAACCGTTACAGATTGGTTCTGAGGTATCCAGAGCCTATCTCCATCCGCGTTGTGATGTTGAACTTGTCGAACTTCGACTGATACGGGTTTTATCTTGTAGGACGATGGTTTAGAAGGTTTGCCTTTCTGTTTGGTTGAAGACGAATAAAGCACATAAACGATAACAATAATAAAAGTGAGTATTACGATTATTTCCATTGTTCATTTCATTAAATTATATTTGAAAATCGTTATAGCATATATGGTTTAGGGGTATATTTCTAGGTCAATCCACCAATCTACACCCTCTTCCTCATGAGAAGACAATTCCGCTCCCCTTCCCTCTTGTAGGCAATCTCGTCCATGTAGGTTTGAATGAGGTGTATGCCAAGCCCGCCGATGTGGCGCTCTTCTATGGGAGACGACAGATCCGGCGGCGCGTATTTGAGGGGGTTGAAGGGTTTCCCGTCGTCCTCGACCTCTATTTCCACGACGCCGTCCCCGCACCGCGCTCTTATCGAAATCGAGTGCTCCAGCCTATCATCCCACGCGTAGGAGATTATATTCGTAACCAGTTCGTCGAGAGAGAGCATAACGGCAAATACGCCGCTCTGCGGGAGGTTCTGCGATTCGCAAAACTTTTTGAGTTTTTCTCTAAGCCCGGCCAGCTCGCCAAAGTCGTTCCTGAGCCGGATATTTAAATCGGATGGCATCGATTAATTATATCTGATGGCGAGAAGCGCCATGTCGTCCGTCTGGGAAACCCCCTCCGAAAAAATCTCGACGGCGCCCAGAACAGCCTCGACGGCATCCTTTGGAAGGCCCGGACCGACAGCCGACAGCACATTCGCGAGTCTCTTGTCGGTATAAAGCTCTAGCTCCCTGTTTACAGCCTCCGTCACCCCGTCGCTGTAAAGAAATATGGTGTCTCCGTGTCCGAGTTTCATCCTTCCGAGGCCGTAAAGCGAATCCCCTTCCAGAACTCCGAGCGCTATCCCGTCCGTATTCTGAAGTGTTTCAATCTCCGACCCCGCCCGGAGCAGGAGCGGCAGCTTGTGGCCGCCGTTCGAATATGTAACCTCGCCGGTCCCTATGTCGAGTATGCCGCAGAACGCCGTGATGAACATCGAGAATTCGTTTTCCATGCAGAGGATCTTGTTGGTTTCTGAAAGGCACTTTTCCGGAGAGTGGCCTTTTACGGCGTCGGCCTTGATCATCGTCCTCGTGACAGCCATAAAGAGAGCGGCCGGAACGCCCTTCCCCGAGGCGTCGCTGATGGCGAAATACAGCCTGTCGCCCTCAAGGATACAGAAGTCGTAGAAATCGCCCCCGACGTCCCGCGCCGTCTTGATGTCGCCATAGATGTCGAATTCGTTTCTTTCAGGGAAGGCCGGGAACGTCCTCGGAATCATCGAGAGCTGAATCCTCCGGGCAACGTCCAGCTCCTGCCTTATCGCCGTAAGACGCTCCCTGTCTCTTACGGCATGCTTGAGAGTGAGGGATTCCTCGACGGTCTTGAGAATTGTCACGCCGAGGTCGTCGAGATCTATCGGCTTCGTCAGGAAGTCGAACGCGCCGAGGTTAAGAGCGCGCCTGATGGTACGCATATCTCCGTATGCCGAAATTATGACGGACCTAATATTGGGGAAGTACTTCTTGAGATCGAAAAGGAGGGTAAGCCCGTCGGCACCGGGTAATTGAACGTCCGTCACCACGACGTCGACGTCATTCCTGCCTAGGGTTTTAAGCGCGGATCCTCCGTCTTCGGCGAAGACGAACGCAAGCTCGTTCTCCCTTATTTCTCTCCTGAATTTCTGGCTGACTAAGAGTTTTAGACCAAGGTCGCTCGCGACAACGAGAACAGTCGCGCGCGGAGCGCTCACTTGTGCGATATCCTGTCCGGCTGCCCTGGTTTCCATATCCGCCGCTGTTTCGTACCCGGGTTCTCAGGCCGTAGCCTTAAGGACTTCACGGGCGCTTTCGAGGTCGTGCTCGATTGGCATCACCTTGTCGAAGCCGGCCGTTCTGAGGACGTCCTCTACGTCCGGGTGAGGGTTCAGAAGCACCATGCGCGCGCCGAACTTGTTAAGCGCCTTGGCAGCCGTGATCAGCATCCTGAGGCCTATGGACGCCAGGTAATCGACGTCCGACAGGTCGACGATGACGTCCTTTCTCCGGGTAACCGTATGTCTTGTGAATTCGCGGTCGAGGTCGCCGATCGTATCGAGGTCGACCCTCCCCCGCAGCTTCACATGAGTGAGCTCGTCGTCAGCATTTATGACGGTCATATCCATCGTTTCAGCCTCCGAGCGTGGCGGTAATGAACCCGGCCGGCCGCGCTCTCAAGTTTATAAACCGAAAGCGGATGGACGTCAAAAAAGTTAACTTCGGCTTAACAATCCCCTGGGCTTAAATGGATTCCGTTCTCGAAATCGCCGCCCGGAAAGATTTCCTCCCGGGCCGGTTATTCGGATTCCCGCGCGCAGACGACGCAGCGGTCGGTATAAGGCAGGGCTTCGAGCCTGCCGATGGGTATCGGATCGCCGCACATGACGCATACGCCGTACTCGCCCCTGTCGACCATGGAAAGTGCGGCGTTTATCTGGTCGAGCTCGGTCCGGATGCCCTCGTCGAGGGCCTCCACAACCTCCTCGCCCTCGCGCTCCTGCGCCTGCTCGTCCCAATCCCTGTCGTGGGTTTTTCTGAGAGAGCTTTCTATTCTCCCGAGCCTGTTTTCGAGCTCGATTTTTTTGGCCTTGAGACTCTCGATTATTTCAGCGTAAGCATCCATGATTAACACTCCGTATGGGGGCGCCGCAGTTGGTGAGCCCCTGAATTTTAGAATAACAAATCGGCCCGGCAAAGTAAAATTAATTAAGCACGGATTTACGTACCGGTCCGTCAAATCAACATACAATAAAATCCCGTTCCGCCGAGCATGAGCCGCGGAATGGAACTTCTTTGAGTTTTTACGTTTACAGTATCAGAAAACTTCGAGGATAGTTTTTTTGAAGAGCGGATTGAGGTCGTCCATGGATGTATCTCTTATCATCCAGCAGTCGATCTCGTCGCTGTCGCGGGTAAGCACGAGGTTGTAGCCGTTTTCCTTGCCCCACTTCATCTGCCGGGAGAGGCTCGTATACTGCTCCTGCTCCTTTTCGCTGAGGTCGTTGACGGGTTTATTGAGAGTGGTCCTTTTGATCTGCCCGAGGTATATGCTGCGTGAGAACTTGGTTCCAGTACGGTCGAGATTTTCAGTATTAATCATTAAAAATTCACCCCATGCAAAACGTTATCAAGGATAGGATAAGCATTAATTTCCGCTTTTCAAGGTCTTATCGGGCGATTTTGAATTTTTATCTCAAAATCGAGCGGATTTTAACGGCGTGCGTACAAAGCAGGCACGGAAATCATCTTCCCAGATACAATTCCAGCCGCCTCGCGCACCTCTCGACCTCGCTGACGAACCCCTGGAGCGTCACCGGATACACCATCTCGGGGCTTCCGGGTTTGTTCCTGTCGAGGTGAGGGTCGAGCGGTGAGTATATATAACCCATGTGGCTCTCTTCGAAGTAGGCCCCGGCAAGAGGCAGGCTCCTGCCGTTCGGTGAGACGAGGCTGAGCTCGCTTCCGGGCTTCTGGGAGCTGTGCCCCGGCGCGTAATCGAAAGAGATTCCTATCGACATCCCGCTCCCCGTGTGAACCCCGGCGTCGGTATTGTAATAATATCCGTCCTTGGAGCCGATGCAGTCGAAAACGAACCCCCCGGCCTGCGGCACGTTCCGCCCGCTCACAACCTTCCTGAACGCCTCTCTGAACCTCTTTTCCTCGGTAGTCATGCCGCGCGGCAGCGAGCCGGCAACGGGCTCTCCCTTTTCGATCTCTTTCAGAACGCGCGACACCGCCCCTTCATTCCCTATCCAATACATATCGAGGCCGTAATGGATCTCGCCCCCGGCTATCTTGTAGAGCTTGGGGATTGATATGTGGGAAGAGACGATGAAGTCCACGCTCTCGCCCTCTTTCCTCGTGAACTCCGAGAGCGATTCGAGGACCTCTTCGAAGTACACCCTGTTAGCCAGATCATTCCTTACTTCTCGTATCTTTCCGACAGCCTTGTCGGCGGGGCCGGAATATGAAACGGCGATCTCTTTATTGAGGACGACCGTCTTGAGCTGGCCCGAGATTGCCTCGTCGTCGACTGAGGCTGAATTGGAAATCATGGAATCGGAGAGTATGCAAATACGATCCCCGAATTGCATAGCCATCACTAAAGACATAAAACACCCGATAGTAATGCGATTAAACTGCCTATGCCAATGTTTCGGTTACGCGGAGCGGTTAGCAGGGGCTTCCGCGTTTACACGACTCGACGCAGTTGCTGCTGGTGTTGGGTCTGCAGCACTGCGCGCCGCTGTCTGTATTGAGACAGCAGCACTGATCAGCGGAGCAGGTGTCGTTCCCGCAGCTCGACTGCGCGATTTCGATGACAGAACCCGCCGTGAAATCGGAGAATGAGTAGATGTCCTGCCCGAGTTCGGGCGATGCGTAAGAGAATTCCTGAGGCTGCTGTGATTCCGCCTCTTCACTGCCGGTTAAAAACAATCCGCCTGCTATTAAAATTACGAATAAAGCCGTTAAGGAAAGCGCTCTCATATGTTTCATTATTATGCCCCCCCTGCGATAATAGAAAAGGATTAATCAAAACGGATTCGTTTTCAAGGGATATTTTGAGTTGGTAATTGATTGCACACACATCGTGTGTTTTTACGGCGTAGGATCGGATGAGATTTCATCTTAAACGGTGCGAATGGCACCTGTAGCCTGTCTCGCGCTGCGTAGGATGAAAAGCATACTATGGCAGGCACGAATGTCCTTTCATTTCAGCAATCAAAGGGAATTCGATCTGAAACACACATCGGTTGATTAATGCAATAAAGCAGCTATGTCGAATTCCCGCAGGCGCGTTGTACCCTAGTTGTAGACCCTTACTTCATTGTAAAGGGCGTCGCGCTCGACAGGAATGAATCCCGCGTTCTTGATCATATTGACCATGAAGTCGCGCGTGTGGCCGAGCTCCGAAGGCGCTCCCGCATCGTGGATGATCTTCTCCTTCATGATTGTGCCGTCCGCGTCGGAGCATCCGTAATGAAGCGCGACCTGCGCCATCTTCTCCCCGAGCGTAATCCAGTAGGATTTTATGTGCGGGAAGTTGTCGAGATAGATCCTCGCCAGCGCGTGAACCTTTAGGTCGTACGAGGCCGGGAAGAATTTCACCTGCTTCTTGAGGCCCGTGTTTTCGGGCTGGAAGAGCACCGGGATGAAGGCGAAGAATCCCGGGGAATCGTCTTCGATATTCCTCAGCCTGTCGAGGTGGTCGACGATGTGGAACGGCTCTTCAATGTGCCCGTAGAGGATAGTCGCGTTCGTGGGAATTCCCATCGAATGGGCGAGCCTGTGTATCTCCTCCCACCTTGTAGCTATAGTCTTAGGCGCGCATATCTTCTTCCGCACGTCGGGATGGAGTATCTCCGCTCCGCCGCCGGTGAGAGCGTCTACTCCCGCTTCTCTCAGGGCTTCCAGAACATACTCGAGCCCCTTGCCGGTGATTTCGGTAAACCAGTCTATCTCCACAGCCGTGAAAGCCTTAACGTGAGTCTTCGGGAAATTGTTTTTTACGAGTCTTATGATGTCGAGGTAGTGGTCGAATTTCCAGTCGGGATGAAGTCCGCCGACAATGTGCACTTCTCTTATATCGTCGTTAATGAGGGAAAGAATCTGCTCGTGAGACATCTCGTATGCGTTTGCCGACTTCTTCGTCGTGCCGAAGGCGCAGAACTTGCATGAAATCGCGCAGATGTTCGTGGGATTGACGTGCCTGTTGACGACGAAGTAGACCTTGTCCCCCGCCCTTTTCCGCTTAATATAGTCAGCCAGCATGCCGACAGTATTGATGTCTAGGCTGTCCATGACCGTAAGACCGTCATCGAAGCTGATGCGCTCTTCGTTCGCCACCTTTTCGATTATCGGGAACAGGTTCTTGTCGAAGCAGAGTTTTTCTATATCTTCCAGTATTCTTTCCATCTTTCTGTAACCGCCTCTTTAACGTCCTCGGACATTTCTATCACAGCAGGATACCAGCTTTTTATAGTCGCATCTATACCCATGCGGCCGCCGTAAACCACGGCAGGGCCCCTGAGCTCCGTCCTCTCGAACACGAGATCGAGATAGGGGTCGAACCTGGTGAAAATACCCCAGATTAGCTCCGTGTTATCGTGGACGTCGATGTCGGGGCTGACAGCGGCGATTATCCGAACATCCTCGTAATCCGGCGTCTCAAACAGCTTTTTTAACATCTCTTTGGGGTTCTTGTCAAGCTTTACCGCTAAAATCCCGCCCTTCAGCAGCCTCCAGTCCATGATTTCGAGGTGTTTCGCCCTGGGATCGGGGACGGTTGCAGGCAGCTTCCTGGGTTTCCGGCCGGACGCGGGCTTCCTGACGGCATTTATACCCATTTTGCTTCCGACGTTGAGCTTTCCGCTGGTAAAGTCGAGCGTGTCGAGCGGGGCCCACGGTATCATTAGAACGTCCTCTTCCGGCTCGTAGTTAAGCCCTATCTCCGTGAGAACTGCATCCCAGTCGCGCGGGTTAACGTCGCTCGAAACCGTAATCATAACCTTCGTCAGAAGAAGCTGCCCCGTACCCCACAGCGAAAGCATCGCCTTGATGCCGTTTTTCGGATAGCGCTCGTCCACCGAAACGACGAGGAGGTTGTGAAACCCCGCCTCGGGATAGGCCCACATGTCCTTGACCTCCGGATGGATGATGCGGGCAAGCGGCGAGAACATGTCCCCCGCCGCCATACCGAGGAAAACATCCTCCTTCGGCGGCTTGCCGACTATCGTTGCGGGATAAATAGCGTTCGCCCTGTGGGTTATGCGGTTAAGGTGAAAGACGGGGAAATCGCCCTCCATTGAATAATGGCCGAAATGGTCGCCGAATGGGCCTTCTACCCTGAGCTCGTTCTGCGGCACGACTCCCTCTATGACGAATTCGGCGTTCGCCGGAACGGGCAGCGATATGCTCTTCCCTTTCACCATCGGGATCGGCTTGCCCCTGAGGTAGCTCGCGAAGGCTATCTCGTCCATCCCCTCCGGCAGCGGCGCAATTGCGGTGAATATCATCTTCGGATCGCCGCCGAGGACGACAGCTACTTCCAGCTCTCTCCCGAGCTTGCCTGCCTCGTGGTAGTGGGCCGCCCCGCCCTTGTGCGGGTGCCAGTGCATGCCCGTCGTCTTCTCGTCGTATATCTGCATCCTGTAAATGCCGAGGTTCCGTTTATTCGAAACCGGGTCCTGCGTGAGAACGAGACCGAGGGTGATAAACTTCCCGCCGTCGAGCGGCCAGCATTTGATGACAGGTAGTTTTCGGAGATCGGGCTTTTCGTCTATCTCCTGCGAGATACCGCTGCCGACAGCCTTCGTCCTCATGGAAAGGAGACTGTAAGCCTTGGGCAGGATGGAGAAGAACGTTTTCAGGGACGGCGGGTTCACCTTGTGAAAAAGCTCGACCAGCTCCTCGCCGACCCCCCTCGGCTTTCTCCCGAGCGCAAGCTCGACGCGCTCCTCGGTCCCGAAGAGGTTCATCGCCAGGGGGAACGAAGCTCCCTTTACGTTTTCGAACAGCAGAGCCGGTCCCCTTTCTTTGATCACCCTGTCGGCGATCTCCGACGCTTCGAGGTCGGAATCGACCTCGGCCTTCACCCTCTTCAGGTCGCCGATCGCGTCGAGATAGTTTATAAATTCCTGGAGGTCGAGAAACTGTTTTTTAGCCATTTGCAGACACCAATCCGTTAAAGCCTGATTATTTACCGCTTAAAAGTTTACTGAGCCGGTTAAGAAATCGAAGATATAAGTTTCGGGTAAGTTACCCGCGAAAGGACGCCCTAGTCGAGCTCCCCTTGTTTCCAGCCGTTGCCCGTTTCGACACCTATGACGTTAAGCACCTTGTCCACGTATCCCTCTATGAGGTCGCTTACCGTTTCTGCCTTGAGATAATGCGGCGGGCTTATCGGCATTATGATCGCCCCCTCGCGCGACAGCTTGAGCGCGTTCTCGAGCGCTATGGAGCTGAGCGGGGTTTCCCTGAGCGCGATCACCAGCCTTCTTCGCTCCTTGAGGGCCACCTGCGCTACGCGCGTGATAAGGGTGTCGCCGATGCCGTTCGCAATCTTGGCGAGCGTGGATACGGAGCAGGGGATTACGACCAGTGAATCGAAGTGGTTACTCCCCGAAGAGAAAGGCGCCGCAAGGTCCGAATCGCTGTAAATGTCTTTCACCCACGGGCGGAGCTCTTCGATCTTGAGACCAAGCTCTTCGTTTAAAACGTGCCTGCCCCACTTGCTGGAAATGAGGAACTTGTCGTCGGGGCATCTCCTCAGGAACTCCACCCCGTATGCGACGCCCGATGCGCCGGTAAAGCCTACGATTGTTCGCATAATCAGGGTAAGTATATCCCAGCGAGGACGAAAAGAAAAACGGAAAAACCCACGAGTATGTTGATTTTAAAGAACGCCAGGTCGACGTTGGCGGACTTTCTCTGCTCCAGAAAGAGGAGAATTCCGATGACTGCGACCATCACCCCGGCGAATATCGTCTTGAACATGAGGAAATACAGGAACGCCACCGAAAAGAACGCGGCCTGGTGGAGGAGTCCAGATATATAAAGCGCCGTCCCCCTTCCGAAACGCGCCACCATCGAATATATTCCGCTCTTCCTGTCGAAGCCCTCGTCCATCGTAGCATATATGATGTCGAACCCGGAGACCCAGAATAAGGTAAACAGCGCGAGCAGAACGGCCGGAAGCATGCTGTGAAGCGAACACGTTACAGCCACCCATCCCCCGAGCGGCGCGAGCGCGAGCCCCAGGCCGACGCCGAAGTGGCAGAGCCAGGTGAAGCGCTTCATGAGCGGATATATGATGAATACCGCAAGCGGTATCGGCGACAGATAAAGAACCAGGTCGCATATCATATACGCCGCGGCGAAGTAAAGGACCAGCCCAGCCGCTGTGACGGCGTAAGCCTTCGTCAGGCTGAGCTTCCCCGAGGGCAGCTCCCTGTCCCTTGTCCTCGGATTGAGGGCGTCGATTTTCCGGTCGAGGATCCTGTTTATGGCAAGCGCGGCGGTACGCGCACCCGTCCCCGCGAGTATTATAAGGAGCAGGAGCTTCGGGTCCGGAAGCCCCCACCACGCGAGGAAAGCGCCTGCCAGGATCATCGGAAGCGAAAACAGTGTATGCTCGAATTTAACGAAGCTGCTGTAATTTTTTATGCTGCTCATATTAAGGGGTCCGGCCCTTTGATTCGGGCCTAGATTCTACTTTACTTTTAACGTCCCTTCTATACACTAAGGCGGTATTCCCGCTGGCAGAGAACAAACATGCCGAATCCCAACCTCGCCGAAAGAATAACCAACGACCTCCTCGAGGGAAATATCCAGAATATTAAGGACGTGCTGGCGGAGGTCCACCCGTCCGAGATTGCGGGAATTCTGGCGACATTTCCGCCCGAAGACTACCAGCGGATTCTGGAAGCGCTGGACGCGGAAACGGCTTCGGAAGTCATATTAGAGCTCGACCCCGAACACAGGGAAGAGATACTCGGTGAGCTCGACGCCGAGAAGATCGCCGAGATAGTCGAGGAGATGGAGTCCGACGACGCTGCGGACCTCTTAGGCGAGCTGCCTGAGCAGACGGCGACCACGGTTCTCTCGAAGATGGACCCGGAGGGGCTCCGTGACGTCGCGCCTCTTCTCAAGTACCCCGACGACTCCGCCGGCGGCATCATGCAGACCGAGCTCGTCAAGGTCAGCGACAATTTCACAATCAGGGACGCGATAAACTGGATAAGGCTGATAGCCGACGAGATACCGGACTTTCACCAGATCTTCGTCACGGACGACGGCGACAGGCTCCTCGGAGACATATCCCTCCAGAAGCTGATACTGGCCACACCGGGTTCGAAGGTCATAGACGTCATGGAGCCGCTCGAAGTTACGGTCACCCCCTACATGGACCAGGAAGAAGTCGCGAAAATATTCCAGAAGTTCGACGTGCTGTCAGCCCCAGTAGTCGACGAAGAGGGCGTCCTTCTGGGCAGGATCACGGCCGACGACATCCTCGACGTTATAACCGAAGAGGCGTCGGAAGACATCATGCAGATGGCCGGTCTCGGCGATACGCTCCATCCCATATTCACCCCCACGCAGACCCGTATCAGGCTGAGAACCCCATGGCTCCTTCTGACACTCGTGGGCGAGCTTTTCATAGCGTTCATAATCGTCTACGCATTCGAGCCAACGCTGAAGAAGGTAGCAGTGCTGGCGGCGTTCATGCCGGCGATAATGGCCACCGGGGGGAACGTAGGGCTTCAGACGACGACCATCGTGATCAGAAGCATCGGCATGGGAACCATCAATATAAAACAGATACTAAGGATTATTTTTCTCGAAGTTAGGGTCGGGGTCACGCTGGGCGTGATATGCGGGGTGCTGGCGGCGGTGATAGGAGCGCTCATCAGCTACAACGAGCCCGAGGTCTTTAAAATAGTGCTCGCCGTATTCATAGCCATGGTGTCGGCTACGATGGCGACGTCATTCATCGGGGTAGCGGCGCCGTTGATTCTTCACAGGCTCGATTTCGACCCGGCGGCGGCGTCGGGGCCTTTTTTAACCATGTTCAACGACATCTTCGGCTCGGTGTTCTATCTCTTTATCGCCATGCTGATTTTCAATTGACCGGGCACAGACCGGGCTCCCTCAGTCGTCCGGACATCGGCGGCCGGCGCGCGGGCGATTCTACTTCGAAAGCTCCTTGCACGCTTCGAGGCCCTTCTGCGTGCAGAAGAACTGCGTGCAGGATACGACCATTTCGTAGTTATACGTGATTCCCTCTTTCCAGTCCGCCCTGCACTTTTCCACAATCTCTTTCTCGGGAGTGCCTTCTTCGAAGGATGTGGTAAGCACCTCGGACTTGTCCCGCGCCTCGGTACGTTTTTTCACGCAGGCCGCGCGCTCGAAATCCGTCTGGTACTTGCTGCACCACGAGCTTATTTCGTCCTCCGGCAGGGCCTCCTCCTGAAGCTCTTCCTCCGCCATTCCGGGCGCGAGAGCGGCGGTGTCCATAGATTTCTCGGTTACTGTTTCGCCCCCGGACTGAAGCGGCTGCGGGCCGGCTTCGGCCGATTGAGCGCCTCCATCCGGCACAGGGGTAAGCGCCACTTCGTCTGCGGAGGCCGGTTTTTCAGGCGCGGCCGGAGCCGGGACTGCGGCTGTTTCGGCTGCCGGTGCCGGAACGCTTGCCGTCTCTTTCACAGGAGCCTGCTCGACCTGAGGAGCGGCAGGTTCCTCTACAGGCGGGGCCTTCACTGGGGCGGGAGCAGGCTTGTCCGGTGCAGGCGGAGGAGCCGGTGCGACCGCTTCGGGTGTTTCTATTTCGGCTGTCTCCGCCGGGGCTTCAACCGGCGCAGGGGGGGCCGGTTTAACAGGCTCGGGCGCTTCTACAGCGGGCGGCGCCGCAGGCTTAGGGGCCTGGGCAGCCGGTGCGGTCTTCTGCACCTCCGCTGCTTCCGGCGCGCTGCCCGTATCGACCTCTTCGGCAAGATTCTCTATTACCTCTTCCCTCGTCTTCGGCGCGGGGGGCTGAGTGGTGGGAGCGGCAGGTGTTACCGCTTCGACCTCCTGCTCCTCGACGTATACATCCTCTACAGCCTCTCCCGAAGGCGCGGTTTCTATCGTCGACTCTGAGAGATTTTCGGAGGCCGCGCCGCTCGCAGCGGGAGGAGCGGCCGCAACCGCGCCGAGGTCCTCGATCTCCCTGTAAACCGTGCCTATGGTGGCGACGGACCTGTTCACGCCCGCTCCGGCCCTTCTAACAAGCTCTTCCTTCGTCCCGAAGTCTTCCTGGTTGCAGGCTGCGCTGTAGAGGTTGAGAGAGGTTTCGTATTCCGATATGGCCAGGGCCGAATTAGCCTGCACAGTCTCGAACCTGGCAGGCGGCGTAATCGTCCCCAGGTGCTTTCCGAGAGAGCTCATAATGCCGTAGTAATGTGCAAAATCGCTTGAGCATTTCTCGGCAGGAGCCGACTGAAGCGGTAGGACGTTCGCGCTCACCTGCGACGCCACCTGCGAATACTCGAAAAGTATCGGCGTCACCGTTTTCAGATATATCTTTTCCGCTGCGCTGTAATTATCAGCAGCACCGGCAGGCGCTCCGTGGAGCTGTAAAAATATCACGGCGAGAGACGCCGCCCATAAAATGGAAACACTCTTTATTTTAAGCATCGATAATATTCCTCTCATGACCCACTCCAGTCGCCGTATTCCATCATCCCCCGATGACGGATAAGCGTATCCGATATCTGTAATGGCTCTATTATAAAATACCCGCCCCCTTTTCACCAGACCGGGAAAGACGTATCACTCGCCGACTCGCGGAGAGGCCGTTTTTTAGTGATAATAACGGTATGATGAACAGGCAGGAGGCTTACCTTTTAAGAAAGACGCCGCATGGAGAAAGGGACTATGTTCTCACCCTTTTCACCAGGGAGTCAGGGAAAATAAGCGGGTTCGCGAAGAACGCGAAAACGAGCGGGAAGCGGTTCGGGGGAAGGATAGAGCCGTTCGTCCTCTTCCGCGCGAGATACAAGGAAAGAAGCGGCGGGCTCATGCTGGTCGACGACGCCGAAACGGTCAAGGTCTTCCGCCGCCTTATGGAGGACGTCGAGCTGTTCCTCTGGGGGAGCCTCGCCCTCGAAACGATAGACATCCTGACACCGAAAGACGCCCCCAACGAGGAGATGTTCGAAGCGCTGACAGGGCTCTTCACGGAGCTCGATGAGGGCCGAAGCGCCCTACCCGCCATACTGGAGTTTCAGCTTCGGACGCTCGCCCTTTCGGGATACGAGCCGAATCTCGAAACCTGCGCCGAGTGCGGGAAGGAGGTCGGCGACAGGGCGCATTTCAGCATAAGGAGGGGGGGAGTAGTCTGCACAGAGTGCGGCACCAGGGCCGAAAACGGCGGGCTTATTTCGAGGGAATTCCTCCGCCGGAGGGATTTGATGGAGCTCCATCTTGAGAAAGTTTTAAAATACGTAAAACTGTTCCTAAGATTCACCGAGTACCACACTGAGAAAAAATTGAATTCGTCCAGGTTCATGGAGGAGCTGACAGTATGATAAACATTCCCGGTTTCCAGGGGAGCGGTATATCCTGCGGAATTAAAAAGAAGGGTAAAAAAGACCTTGCGCTTTTATTCTCGGAAACCCCCGCGAAGGCGGCCGGCGTGTTCACGACGAATATCGTGAAGGCCCCGCCCGTCGTCCTCGGAATGGAGAGGATAAAAAGCGGATACTGTCAGGCCGTGCTCATTAACAGCGGAATAGCGAACGCGTTCACAGGCCAGGCCGGCATGAAGGCGGCGGTGCTCACATCCCGCTACCTCGCCGAAGGGCTCGGGATCACTGAAGACCTCGTCATACCGTCCTCTACAGGTCTCATCGGAGGCCCGCTCCCGACGGATAAGATAAAGAAAGCCGTTCCCCAGCTCGTCTCCGAGCTGAGGGAAGACGGCATCGCCGACGCAGCCGAGGCTATTATGACGACGGACGCCTTCCCCAAGTATGCATCCGTGAATGTCACCATAGGCGGGAGCAAGGGGACAGTCGGCGTCATAGGAAAAGGGGCAGGGATGATAATGCCGAACATGGCGACGATGCTCGCTTACATAATGACCGACGTGAATATCGGCAAGAGGGTGCTTTCGAAACTCCTCTCCGACTCGAACGGCAGCTCCTTCAACAAGATCATAGTAGACGGCGACACCTCAACGAACGACACCGTTCTCCTGCTCGCCAACGGCAGGCTCGGCAACAAGGCCGTCGATGGCGGAAAGGATTACAAGAAGCTGCTCGACGCCGTAACTGAAGCAGCCTCCGAAGTCGCCCACCTGATAGTCAAGGACGGCGAAGGGGCGACGAAGGTGGTGAAGATAGTCGTCAAGGGCGCGAAGACGGAGAAAGATGCAGAGGCCGTCGCGCGTACAATCGGAACCTCGCTACTTGTTAAAAGTGCTCTTTTTGGAGAGGACCCCAACTGGGGCAGAATAGTCGCCGCCGCCGGGCGCGCCGGGGTGGATTTCAACCCGGACAAGCTCGACCTGTTCTTCGCCGGGCACAAGGTCTTAAGCAACTCGAAGGCTGTCATGGACGAGGAAAAGGCGCTCGAAGTCATGAAGACCCCGAGCTTCTCGATAACCCTCGATCTCAAGTCGGGAAAGAAAAGCTCCTTCGTCGTAACGAGCGACATCACGTTCGACTACCTCAAGATCAACGCTCATTACAGGACTTGATGCAGACAGGAATCGGAAAAATCAGTTAAGTGGTACTTGCAGACAGGTCTGTAAAATGAATCTGAATCGATTTACTTGCCGGAGTCTACCCCCACAATCTCCCCGATCGACTTCACCCCTTCCCTCTCCATGAACTCCACAATGCCCTTGTTTATCTTCCCCGCGACCGCTGTACCCTCGCCCCTGATAGCCGTAACGATCTGAAGCGCCTTCGCCCCGGCCTTTATCTTTTCGAGGGCCGTCTCGGCGTCCTTTATTCCGCCGACGCCGATGATGTCGAGCTTGTCCCCGGCGTGTCTGTAGATGTATGCGACCTTCTCCGTCGTCATGCGCCTGTAGTCTTGGTCGTCCCCGCTGAGTCCTCCGGGCTGTGTCCTCCACCGCTCCCCGTACTTCGCCTTCATCTCAGGCACGTCGGCGGTGTTGGCCGCGATGATTCCGGTGACGGAGTGCTCGATTGCGACCTCCAGAATGTCGTCGAGCTCCTTGTGACCGAGCTCCGGCGCGACCTTCACGAAAAGCGGCTTCCTGCCGCCCTTCCTCTCCATGGCGTCTATAACGGCCTGAACTATATCCTTCTTCCGCCCCTTTTCGTGAAGCTTCCGCAGGCCTGGGGTATTTGGCGAGCTAACGTTTATGGCGAAGTAGTCGGCGTAGCCGTAGAGTCTCTCGGCGACGACAGCATGCGCGCGCGGCGAATCGTCGTGGGGGACGTCCCTGTTCATCCCGATGCTGATCCCGAGCTTAAACGGCGGGTTTTTATACCGGGAAAGATTTTTCGCGACGACGTCCATCCCCGGGCTGTTGAACCCGAGCCAGTTTATCGCCGTCCCCGGGGCCACCATAAACTGCCTCGGCTTCGGATTCCCCGGCTGGCGGTATTCGAGAACGGAGCCGACTTCGACGCCCGCGAAGCCGAGCTTCCAGAGCGCCATGACAGCCCGGCCCGCCTTGTCCCACCCGGCGCCGACGATGAGCGGATTTTCGAGCTCGACCCCGCCGAGATTCACGCGGAGCCTCTGGTCCGAAAAGCGCTTTCCGCCGTCGGCGAACAATTCTACGAGTTTTAAAGTAAGGGGGCTTAATTCGGCGAGGTGAAGTGATTCCCGCGCCAGGTCGTGAAACTTTTCGGAGTCGAGCCTGTCGAGCACAGGCCTTATTATCTCTTTATACATTGAACCTGAAGAGCATTATGTCCCCGTTCTTGACGACGTATTCCTTGCCCTCGGAGCGCATCTTTCCGGCTTCCTTTAGCGCAGCCTCGGAGCCCGCGGCGATAAAATCGTCGTAGGAGGCGGTCTCCGCGCGAATGAACCCGCGCTCGAAGTCGGTATGAATCACACCCGCCGCCTGCGGGGCCTTCCACCCCTTTCTTATCGTCACGCGCGAACCTCTTTCGGCCCCTGCGTGAAGTAAGTGATAATCCCAAGCTTATCATATGCAATCCTGACGAGCCTGTCGAGCCCGGAATTTTCGAGTCCCAGCTCGTTCAAAAAGAGCTTCTTCTCGTCGTAGGGAAGCTCCGCGATCTCGGCCTCTATCTTCGCCGAAAGAACGATAACTTCAGACCCTTCCTTGGCGGCGTACTCCCTCACCTTCTTGACCTCTTCGTTCGAAGAGGCGTCTGGGATGTCGTCCTCGCTCACGTTGCAAACGTACAGCATCGGTATGTCTGTAAGGAGATACATTTCCTTTACGACTTTCGCCGAGTCCTCGTCCATCTCGAAATTCCTGACTTTATTCCCGTTCTCGACGAATTCCCTGAGTCGGGTCACCACGTCGAGCGCATCCTTAACCCTCTTGTCCCCGCTCTTTGCCTGCGACTGGAGCTTGTCCTGCCGCTTCTCCAAGGTTTCGAGGTCCTTCAGCAAAAGCTCGTCCTCTATGATGCTTATGTCGCGCATCGCGTCCGGAAAGCCCTCGACGTGTATCACGTTATCGTTCTCGAAGCAGCGGACTGTGTGGAGGATAAGATCGACCTCCCTTATGCTGGCGAGAAAAGCGTTGCCCCTGCCCTTCCCCTCCGAAGCGCCCTTAACGAGGCCCGCTATGTCGACCACTTCCAGGTAAGTCGGGGTCAGCTTCTGGGGCTTCACCAGCTCCGCCAGCTTGTGGAGCCTGTCGTCCGCGACTGCCACCACGCCGACGTTATCGTCAATCGTTGTAAAGGGGAAGTTTCCGACTTCCGCACCCGCGCTCGTGAGAGCGTTAAAAAGCGTAGACTTCCCCACGTTGGGAAGCCCTACAAGTCCGCATCTGAGTCCCATAATTCCTTTTTATACCATTATTATTGAATTTCTATCGCAAGAAAAGTCAGGAGATAACGTACCTTAATGGAAAATGCAGTCAAGGAACGTGGCCATCGTCACAGCCCTTTCAATAGCCTATGAAATTTAAGTAACGCCTGGGAGCGCTCCAAATCACTGCCGCTCCCCGGTTTCGGGGCAGGGGCTTTCCTCGAGGTCGAACCATACGCTCCGGTGGCTGCCGTCGCCGTTACCCGTCAGAAAAAACAAAATGAAATGTATTTCCTCGTGTCTTAAAGCCATCAGGAAGGTATCGTGATCGAGCCCGTTCTGAAACGCTATTTCGTCCCTCGACTGGCAGGCGACGAGCGTGTCCGGCGGGGCGTCGCCGCATTTGAGGTCGTTCCTTATCGTAATCTCGCTTACTATCGGAACCTCGGCCGCATCGAGATCCGGTATATCCTGTCTCGACTTGCTCTCCCTTTCCACGCACTCGGCCTGATCGATCCAGACAGCCGTCTCCTCGTCCGTGAGCGGCCTTTGTTCGACGATTTCTCCCCCGATGGGGTCCGAGTCAGAGTCCCCGATTTCCACACAGCCCGTAAAGAACACCGGCACAAACAAAATAGCTATGTATAAGTATTTCACAATCCGGCCTCCGGAAGGTTTTAACAAAAGCAAAGAAAAACACTGCTCTACACCTTGGGCCAAAGATCGGTCCAGCGCCTGCTTCCCTTCCCCCGCATCATTTACTTTACCCGGTTAAATTCCCGGAGTAGAGCGATATTTCGACTCGTCTAAAGCATGCATTAGCACCCTTTCCTGCCGCATTCGGAGCTGATGCGGGATGGATGCTTCCGGCATTTTATAATTCCCATTGACGGGGGTTACAGCCTGCAGCATAATCTCGGAAATGAAAGCTCCCGAACGGACGGCGCATCATAAAACATTAAGGAAAGGAGGAGAAAATGAAGGTTAATATTTTGAATCCGGGATATATCGTTTCGGCCTTGTTTTGTTTGACTCTGGCGGCGGTTTTCAGCGCCGCACCGGTGCTCTCCATGGCGGCCATCGCCGCAGGCGGTACAGCCAAGGGCCAGATACAATACAAGGATAAAACTGTAGAGCTGAAATATGCTTACGTTATCACGGGTCCCGACATGTTCGATCCCGACAAGACCGAAACGACGATAATCCTCTCGCCGACGGATATCTCAAGCCAGATAGCCTCTTGCGATAATCAGAGCTGCGCGGGCGGTCTCACAGAAGGCATGACGCTTTCGACTGAAGATTTCGGCGGCACAGTCAGGGTCGTATACTGGGTGGTCACAAACAACGGCATGATGCAGTACTCCGGCAACACCGACACCTCCGCGCTGACTCTGACAACCGACACGCCCGAGAAAAAGGCCGGCAAGATGTCCGTGGACGCCTCCGCCGCGGAAGGGCCGAAGATAACCGTCGAGTTCGACGCGCCGCTCACGAAAGCGTTTAAGGAATAGCGCATGGCCTGGAAGGACGAAAAGCGCGAAATAAGGGCGGTTTTTGGCTTGGAGCGGCCCCCGGGAATCTGAAAAGCCCCGGTATCTAAGAAAAATGGCGGCTTGGGGTAAATAAAAAAATAGCTTAGAAACTGCGTTACAATCATGTAATTTACATTTATTAGGAAAAACCATACGCCCGGATTCCGGACGTAACGAAGACGAGGGAGGATTGCCCATGAACCGCACGAATGGAGAGATAAGCGGAATTTTTGTTCCCATGCTTTTATTACTGGCTGTGTCGATTCTGACGCTGGGGGCAGTGTTAGGCGCGCCCGCGAAGGCGGACACGTTCGACAACCGCGAAAAGATATATTTAAAGGACATAACCCCGATACTCTACGAGCTTTCCGAAGTTGGAAAGTCCGTTAGCGCGAATGCAGTCAGCCTCGTTCACGGAAGCCCCGACAGGTGCTCCTACGAGTTCGGCTACTACCAGGGGATAGTCGAATCGCTTAAAACGAGGCTCACGACTATCCCGCCGCCCCCGAGGATGGGCGAAGTTCACACGACCGCGCTTCAGGCAATAGGAGATTATTCCAACGGCCTCGATCAATACGCGGCAGCCTGCATCGAGACAGACAGCAACATAAAATCCGAATACGCGGAGCGAGCCTGGCAGAACCTCGTTTCGGCCGACAACAAGATACGGCAGGTGAACAGCCTGATAACCAGTCCGTCGGTTGCCGCGGCTCCCGCACCGGCTGCGGTAAAGGAAACCTCCGCCCAGAAGATACAGCGTATGTGCACCACGAGCTGGCCGGCCGACGAGCGCATGCAGGAATACTGCGTTAAGAACCAGACGGAATCCCTCGCCACGCTGAACCAGATGCTCCAGCAGTATCCCGCAGGCTCGCCCGAGAGGAAAATCATACAGAGCTGCAGCGCAGTATGGAAAAAGGGCGAGATTTACGATTACCGCATGACAGTATTCTGCGTAAATAACCAGCTCGGCGCGAACTGACGGATTCGGTTTTAGAGGAAAGCACCATGGTCGAAATAATCCCGTTTGACGAAGGGAATGTCATAGGCCTGCGCCTCAATGGGAAGATCGAGGACAACGAATTCGACGAAATCGTCCGGCTCATCGAGGAGAAGCTGAAGCTTCATAAAAAGCTCCGGGTCTACGCCGAGATAGAAGAGTTCAAGGG
>JAGVLR010000161.1 GCA_020054175.1 Candidatus Dadabacteria bacterium | reverse complement strand
CCTCGCTCCTTACGATCTTCTCGTTCTTCTTTGCGAGGACGAGCTCGCTCAAACGCTGGAGTACTATCAGTGTCAGAAAGATAAGGAATATCTTCATGCGGATTCGAGCAGTAGGAGCTCCGAGCTGAACCCGGGCCCGAGTGCGGAGATTATACCGTATTCCTTTTCATTGAAATCCTCGCTTTCCAGAATTTCCTTGAGGACGTAGAGCACCGTCGGGGATGACATGTTGCCATGCTCGAGAAGCACCTTTCTCGAATGCCTGAACGTTCCCTCTTCGCGCCCGACAGCCGCCTCGAATTCGCTGAGGACTTTGGGCCCGCCCGGATGAACGGCGAAGTGCCCGAGGTCGGCCGCGGCAAGTCCACGCGGGCAGAGGAGCTCGTCTATATTTTCCCTGACCCTGCTTCTGACTATGGAGGGTATGTCTTTGCTGAAGATGGCCTTGAAACCGTCGTCCACTATTTCCCACCCCATAACGTCGAGCGTGTCCGGCCAGGTCGTCGAGAGGGTCCGCGTCAACCGGGCCTTCGCCTTCCTGTAAAGCCTGTGTTTCTCTCCCGCGACGAGCACGGTGGCTGCGCCGTCGGAAAACAGGGCGAGCGAAACGACATTACTCTTCGAATAATCGTTGCCGTGAAAGGCGAGGCTGCACATCTCTATGGCAACGAGGAGGACTGCGCTTTCGGGAAACGCCTTTGCGTACTCGAAAGCCCTGCTCATGCCGGCGGCGCCTCCCGCACATCCGAGCCCCCAGATAGGGGTGCGCTTCACATGCCTGTCG
This sequence comes from Candidatus Dadabacteria bacterium, assembly GCA_020054175.1. Lineage (GTDB taxonomy): Bacteria > Desulfobacterota_D > UBA1144 > Nemesobacterales > UBA2774 > JADLGH01. The sequence continues at coordinate 3,285 of JAGVLR010000161.1, read as the reverse complement.
AGCTTGAGCCCGTTCAGTATAAGAGCGTCGACCGACGGCGCCGAGATGCCTGTACTCGTCACGAAGATTATATGATCGAAGTCTCCGTAATCAGCCCCGGCTCTCTCGATACAGGACTTTATCGCCGGGAGCGACAATTCCACCGCGTTCTCGGCATAGGAGATAGACCTCTCCTTGAAACTCTTGGGAGCCTCGAACCACTCGAGCGAATTAATAAAGTGGCGTGAATCTATGAGCGAGTTGTCGAAGACGTCGAGGAGCCTTCCAAAATCGCGGCCTTTTTTTAAGAACAAATCGCGTGCAAACCCCTTTAGCTCCGTCTGCGAGTACGCATGCGGAGCGTCATTGGTGCCTGCTGATATAATACCGGGCATAACGCGTCTCCGGGGTTGATTGAACCGGTTCCGTTTGGCTGGTGCCTTACAGGCGTGCCGCACGTCTTCGGGGATTAAGGGTAGAAGGCCGTTTCCGAGTGCTCAGACCGAAAACGGCCTTGGATCGATTGAATTTAGATTGAGAGCGGTCCTGGCGAATGCATCGTGTGCGACGCGTCAATCGCTTGGCCGTTATGCCCTCAGATTCTGACTGCCTTTCCCCGTCAGCGATGTGAGAAAGAACTTCATGTTATTTATCTTATCGCCGTTTAAGGAATAAAGCCGGTTTTGCCTGACCTTTCGCTCGTTGACAATATCGGCTTCCTTTAAAATCTTAAGATGATTCGAGATTGCGGGCTTGGATATATCGAACTTGCTTGCGATATCTCCGGCTGCGCTTTCGCCCTCGCTTAAAAACTCGAGGATCTTCCTTCTCGTATCATCTGCAATGGCTTTGTACGGGCAACCCATTACAATTACCTCCTTACTAAATTTAAAGATTTTATGGTTCAGTATTAATTTACCTAATACTGACCGCCGGGGCCAGTAAAAGTTTAATTTCGCTATATTAAATAAATGGTATCGTATATAGACATATCTTGGTTTAGCTCATCGCCGCTGGAAATAAAGCTCGTTAAACAAAGCCCTGTGCACCGCCGCGTGCTTATCAATTATGCGCCTGTATGCTAAGATTTAGATAATCCGTTCTACGATTAAATAATATAAAGACCAGAGGAGCATATAACAATTGAAATTTATAATTGGTAAGGAAGATGAAAGGAAAGTAAAGACGGATGCGCTCGTTTTGGCAGCATTTAAGGGCGAGGGAATATCCGGTGATTTAAAGGATATCGACAAATCTCTCGGAGGCGAGCTTAAAACGCTGATCGAATCTGAGAAATTCGACGGAGAAACTGGAAAGGCCGTACTCCTTGGCTCGACATTCGGACGCATAGGCGCAAGGCGCGTTCTCGTCGTGGGGCTCGGCGAGAAGCGCGTCATGGGCTCTGCGGCTTTAAGAAAGGCGGGCATCGTATCGGCAAAGAAACTCCGGAAATCTTCCGGCGCGATCGCCTTCGGCTCCGAATTCTCAAAGAAGCCGGGATACGTGAGGGCGCTCGCTGAAGGCCTCTACCTCGGCTCGTACGAGTTCAACAAGTACAAATCCGGCGACAACGGCGGAAGCAGGCTGTCGGAGGTTATCCTGTCTTCTGACGGGCTAAACGAAAAGCGCCTCGCCGCAGAAACCGGGCTTGCAAAAACGATCGGCGAATCGACGAATCTCGTGAGAGATCTTGTAAACGAGCCGCCTGTCTATATGACCCCCACGAAGCTCGCGGAGACCGCGGAGAGCATTGCCGATGAGGGCGGGCTCAAATGCGAGATATTCGGCCCCGACGAGATAGAGAGGCGCGGCATGCGCGGGATACAGGCTGTCACGGCGGGAAGCGACCAGGAGCCGAGATTCATACACCTCACATACGAGCCCGCAAAAAGGCCTTCGAAAACCGTAGCCATAGTCGGGAAGGGTATAACGTTCGATTCCGGCGGCCTCTGCATAAAGCCGGCCGACAGCATGCGTACGATGAAGATGGATATGGCCGGCGCGGCGGCCGTGCTAGGGGTGATGAAGGCGCTTCCCGTCTTGAAGCCGCGGGTCAGGGTGCACGGGCTTATAGCTTCCTGCGAAAATATGACCGGCCCCAAGGCCTACAAGCCGGATGACGTCATCAAGGCCTACAACGGAAAAACGATAGAGGTCATAAACACCGACGCCGAGGGCCGAGTAGTTCTCTCCGATGCGCTCTCATACGCGGTTGAATTAAAGGCCGCCGAAATCGTCGACATGGCGACGCTTACAGGCGCGTGCATTGTCGGGCTCGGCCTTTACACAGCCGGAGTGATGGGGAACGATCCCAGGCTCGTCGGCAAGATTCTCAAGGCCGCCGGAGAAGCGGGCGAGAAGATATGGGAGCTCCCTCTCGACGATGAGCTGAGGGCCGATATAAAGAGCGACGTCGCCGACATCAAGAACGCGGGCAGCAGGTGGGGCGGGGCGATAACGGCCGCGATGTTCCTCGAAAACTTCGTCGGCGAGACCCCGTGGGCCCATATAGACCTTGCCGGCCCGGCATATGCCGAAAGGGAAGGGGAGTTCTCTCCCAAGGGCGGCACCGGGTTCGGCGTGAGGACTATTATAGATTACATCCTCGGTCTTTAGGATTTGTCCGGCATAATATAGATACTCATATCTTTCACAAGGGACGGGTATCTATATGAATCCTCTGAGCCCTCTCGGGCGCTTTAACTTTCTGAATCTCGAACTCTCGGGCGACATCCCCGACGAGCCCGGTAAAAAGATGCTCGGCTTCATAGGCGGCGAGGGGCCGCTTTCTACGGGCGATATCGAGCGGATACTAACGGGGGTCGAACGGGCGGAAAACATACGCGGCGTCATTCTCCGGATAAAGACCCTCAACATAGGCGTCGGCAGGGCGAATTCCATAAGAAAGCGTCTCTCGGAGCTGAAGGCCGCGGGCAAGAAGATAATCGTTTATCTCGAAGACTGCGGAAACGTCGAGTACATGATCGCCACGGTCGGGGACAGCATATACGTCTCTCCCTGGGCGACGCTTAACGTGGTCGGCCTCGCCGCCGAAGTCTCTTTCTTCAAGGATACGCTTTCCAAGCTGGGCATAGACGCCCGGATCAAGGGCCTCGGCGACTACAAGAGCGCCAAGGACACGTTTACGAGGGATTCCATGTCGCCCGCCCACAGGGAGATGATGGAGTCCCTGCTCGGGAGCCTTTCGGCGGAGCTGCAGCGCGCGATTTCCGAAGGACGCGGAATAAGTCTTGGGGATGTAAAGAATAAAATCGACCGGGCTCCATATACTGCAGGCGAGGCTCT
>JAGVLR010000209.1 GCA_020054175.1 Candidatus Dadabacteria bacterium | reverse complement strand
CTTAGAAAGCGCCGCAATCATGAGCCCGTTCCAGTCCGTCAGAATCTTGTCATCTTTGTAGGGATGTATGCGCTTCTCGCGCGCTTCGAACAGCTTCTCCCTCGCTCTTTCAACTTTCTTCAGAATCTCGCCCGCGCCCGGGCCGAACGACTCGGCAATCTGGTCGAGCGGGCTTCTCAAATAAAGTATGTTCTCTCCCGAGCTTTCCCCCGAGGCCTCCTCGCTGAAGTTGCCACCTGGAAGCGCGTTATACAGCCGCGCGATAAGCCCGCCGTCATCCTCCCCTAAAACAGCTTCCAGCTCCTCCGTCGTCCAGACGTAAAACTTTCCCTCTATTCCCTCGCTGTCGGCGTCCTCCGCAGAATAGAACCCGCCCTCGGGCGAAGTCATGTCCGTTAAAACGTAGGCAATGATCTCTCGTGCGGTTTTTTTATAGATTTCTTTTCCTGTCGCCTGATAAGCCTCTGTGTACGCCATGACCAGAAGCGCCTGGTCGTAGAGCATCTTCTCGAAATGCGGCAGGAGCCATTCCGGATCGGTCGAATACCTGTGAAACCCGAAGCCGACATGATCGTATATACCGCCGAGCCTCATTTCAGAGAGGGTTTTCTCCACCATGTAAAGCGCTTCTTCGTCACCTGTCCGCTTCCAGTATCTTAAAAGGAATACGAGATTGTGCGGCGTCGGAAACTTCGGCCTGGCGCCGAATCCGCCGTGCACGTCGTCGAACCTCTCGTGAAGCTGATTGAATCCCGTCGTCAACGCGCTCATTCCCGGAGCGCCGCCGCTCGCCTCGATCCTGATGTCTGCCGCCTTTTTCATCGCCGCAGTTATGCTCTCGGCCGACTTTATAACCTCTTCCCTCTGCGTGTCCCATATCTCCTTTATCTTCGGCACGAGATCCACCATACCCGCCCTTCCGAAGCGTGCCTCCTTCGGTATATATGTCGCCGCGAAAAATGGCTTCCTGTCCGGAGTCATTACTATATTCAGCGGCCACCCGCACCCGCCCTTGGAGAGGATCTGACACACCGTCATGTATATAGCGTCTATGTCGGGCCTTTCCTCACGGTCGACCTTAATCGACACGAACGCCTCGTTCATGAGCCGCGCGACATCCGGGTCCTCGAACGACTCGTGCTCCATAACGTGGCACCAGTGACACGTCGAATACCCGATCGAAAGCAGTATGGGTTTATCTTCCCTGGCGGCCTTCTCGAACGCCTCTTCTCCCCACGGGTACCAGTCCACAGGGTTTCCGGCGTGCTGAAGAAGGTAGGGGCTCTTTTCGTTTGCAAGCCTGTTTTGTTTCGTCATTTGAATGGATTATATGCGAACGGTGGGCCCGGATCACAGCCGCGGCGCCGGGGATATTCGGGAAAGCGGTCATTTCAGCCCCCGCCGAGCGCCGGCCGCTCGTATATTGGGTTTATAGTTGAGTTTACATACCGGTACCCGCTTTACCAAGCGCCTTATTCCTCCCTCTGCCTCCCGGCCATGGCGCTACATCCCCGGATACTCACCCGGCCTTTTCTTGGTTATAATTGAGGTACTTTCCATATGCAGATACTCGACGACAAATACTCGAAAATAATCCTCGAAGAAAAGCTGCTGCTAAAATCCCTCCTCGGGGAGATAAGCGAAGTCTCGGGCAGGGAGCTCATCGAAAGACTGAGATCCGTCGAGGAGAGCCTCGACAACCTCTTTTCGCTCGTTTTCATCGGCGAATTCAGCACCGGGAAGTCTTCCGTGATAAACGCTCTCCTCGGAGAGGACGTCCTTCCCGAAGGTATAACGCCGACGACGGACGAAATCACGATAATACGCCACGGCGACACAGGCGGCGTGAGCATAGAAAACGGGGTGCGGTATATATCCGTTCCGCAGGACAGGCTCAAGGGAATTTTCATCGTCGATACCCCCGGAACGAACGTTACGATAGAGCAGCACGAAAAAATCACCCGCGAGTTCATCCCGAAAGCCGACATAGTCTTTTTTGTTATCGGGGCCGAGCGCGCCGTGACGGGGAGCGAGGCCAGGCTAATTCAGTTCGTAAAGGACGAATGGCTTAAAAACATAGTCTTCCTTCTTAATAAAATCGACATCGCGCGGGACGACGCAGAGCTCGACAAGCTGCTTCAGCACACTTCTCGCGAGCTCGAAAGAGCGTTCGGCATAAAACCTCACATACTCCCCGTCTCAGCCCGTCTCGCGAAAGATGCACGGCTCTCGGGAAATGCCCCGCTCTCGGAAAAGAGCGGCTTCGGGAAGCTCGAAGAATACATCTTCCTGACGCTCAGCGAAGAAGAGCGCGTAAGGATGAAAATACGCAGCACGACGAGCCTCGCGCTCAGCCTCGCGAAAGAGGCTGAAAGGGCGCTCGACGACGACATGAAAAAGATTGCGGACGACGTCGAGAGGCTCGGTGATTTCGAAAGGAAGCTCGAATCCCTCGAAGTCGAAATACTCCAGAATTCGGCGCAGTTTACGGAAAGAATAAGGAGCAGGCTTCTCGAATTCAAAACCCGCGGCATAGAATTCATCGACGAGCTCATGAGGTTCAGCAACATCCCCAAGCTGATGAGCAAGCAGAAGATAGCGAAAGAGTTCGAATACAAGGTTTCCCGGCAAACTGTAAACGAGCTTGAAAAAGATCTCGATGCGATGGTCGCCTGGACGGAGAAGTCGGCGAGAGGGCTCCTCGATTCCACGGTCGATTTCTACAACAAATCCATAAGGCCCGACTCTTCCTCCAGCACGACGGGCTTCATGTACGACAGAACACGGCTTCTCGATACTGTCCGTTCCGAGCTCGAAACCAAGAGAAGGGCGATCGATCCCGGCTCGCTCGGCGGGAATCTCGTCGATTCCGCGCGCTCGGCGGTCGCCTCTGTCCTCGGGGTTCAGGTGGGAGGGCTTGCCCTCGGCGCAGCGGTCGTCACTGCTTTCTCGTCGCTCCTCGTCGATATAACCGGAATACTCGCCACCATAGCGGTCGTAGCCACGGCGTTTATGATACTCCCCAAGAAAAGAAGGGATGCCATGAAGGAGTTCAGCCAGAAGGTCGACGCCCTTATAGAGGAGATGATATCGTCCGTCCATTCCCAGCTCGAAAGGGACTTCGACGGCATAAGGCTTCAGGCCATGGATTCTCTCCTGCCGCTCAAGAATTTCTATAAAATGGAAAGGGAAAAACTGACGACATCCCGCTCACGCATAGCCGAGTTAAAAACAAAACTGGAAGAGATTAACAAAAGCGTGAGTTAGCGGATGAGAGCCTGGGGCAACTCCGAAAGAAACCCCAACCCCGGATAACTACAGGCCCCGGCCGCGGGTATTGGAAAGAAGGGAATAAATTTTTTTTAATTCGTCGGCATGGCTCGTGATTTCTATTCCCATGAACCATTTCTCCGAGTGAGTGTGGTACAGCCACCTGATGGTGCCTTCGAATTTGAGTGTGTTTTCACCCGTAAAAAGTGTCGCATGGATCCTGAAATTGGGAGGGAAGCCCTTGTTTCCTTCGAGCCCTATACCATGCTCCGACAGGTTAAATGTGAATCCGCTGAACTTGAGATTATCGCCGCCGTCCATGCTCCGGCCGCCCAGGAGCCCGTATTTGAGCTTTTTGTAATAAGGAACCCTGGTCGAGCGCCGGAGAACCCTTAGCGTGTCGCCCTTGCCCTCGGCTATCTCTCCCAGATTCATCTCGTTTTTCGTAGAGCTCCCATTTTTCATAATTAACAAAATATACGAAAAAACGGCACCTTACAATTAGACTTTAGTCCATATGTTCTTTAAGACTTTCGGCTAAGTCCAGGACCTGAGAAATTAGGTGTTTTAAGGCCGGGCTGCTAGGCCCCGGAAAGCCCACAGCCGTTAATATGCGCCTGCTTCTGTTGCACCCGGGCCGGTAGTGTATATTTAATACCTGCCGGAGGTGAACACGTCCGGTTCATCCGATTCCAAAGGGGTAGAACGTATTTATATGAGAAGAGACGACATAAGAAATATCGCTATTATAGCTCACGTCGACCACGGGAAAACCACCCTCGTCGACGCCATGCTCAGGCAGAGCGGGGTGTTCCGCGAGCACCAGGTGGTCGAGGAAAGGGTAATGGACTCGATGGACCTCGAAAGGGAGCGCGGAATCACCATCATGGCGAAGAACACCGCGGTTCAGTATAAAGGCATGAAGATCAATATAGTCGATACCCCGGGCCACGCAGATTTCGGGGGAGAGGTCGAGCGCAGCCTCAACATGGTAGACGGCGCTCTCCTCCTGGTAGACGCGAGCGAGGGCCCGCTACCGCAGACCCGCTTCGTCGTCAAAAAGGCGCTTCAACAGCGGCTCCCGATAATATTAGTCATAAATAAAATCGACAGGAGCGACGCCCGGCCGGAAGAGGTCATAAACGAAGTCTACGATCTTTTCATCGAGCTCGACGCGAACGAGGAGCAGATAGAATTCCCCATCATATACACGAACGGCAAGGCCGGCACGGCGCAGATGAGCCTAGCGGAATCGTCGCCTAATCTCGTTCCGCTCTTCGAGACGATAATATCCTCGATCCCCGGCCCCGAAGTGGGCGACGGCGGAGTAACGCAGTTCCTCATCACAAACCTCGACTACGACAATTACGTCGGCAGAATAGCAATCGGCAGGCTCACGAACGGCGTGCTCGAAGCGAACCGCTCATATACGCTCTGCGGCGAGGCCGGCGCGAATACTCCCATAAAGATTTCGGTGCTATACACTTTCGACGGCCTCCGGAAAACCCAGGTAGATAAATTGGAGGCGGGCGACATAGCCGCCATAGCCGGCGAGGACAAGGTCAAGATCGGCGATACTGTCTCCGACTTAGAAAACCCCGTCCCCCTAGAGCGCATCAAGGTCGACGAGCCGACTATCTCGATGATTTTTTACGTGAATAACGGTCCCTTTGCCGGAAAGGAAGGGAAGTTTCTCACCTCCCGGCACATACGCGACAGGCTGCTCCGGGAAAAGCTCGGCAACGTCGCGATAGACGTCAAGGAAACGGACAGGGCCGATGCGTACGAAGTCTCCGGCCGCGGCGAGCTCCAGATGGTGGTCCTCATAGAAATGATGCGCCGCGAGGGATACGAGTTCATGGTGTCGAAGCCGAGGGTGCTCACGCGCCAGGAAAACGGCAAGGTCACGGAACCGGTAGAGCGCATATTCGTCGACGTCCCCGAGGCGTACGTAGGCGCTGTCACGGAGGCCATATCGTCCCGAAAAGGACGTATGGAAAACCTCCGCAATAACGGCAACGGCAGGGTCGATATAGAATTCCTCATCCCGTCCCGTGCGCTTATCGGGTTCAGGAGCCAGTTCCAGATAATCACCAAGGGCTCGGGCGTAATCAACACTCTCTTCGAAGGGTACGAGCCATGGTACGGCCCTATTCCGCAGAGGTCCACAGGCGCGCTCGTTTCGGACAGGCCCGGCAAGGTCACAGCCTACGCCTGCCTTTCCATGGCCGACAGGGGCGAGCTCTTCGTCGACGTGGGCACGGATGTGTACGAGGGCATGATAGTCGGCGAGCGCAACCGAAACGGCGACCTCAACGTCAACATCACTAAGGAGAAAAAGCTCACCAACATGCGAAGCTCGACAGCCGAAACGACGGTCGTCTTAAGGCCCCCGAGGCCGCTTTCGCTTGACCAGGCGATAGAGTTCATGGCCGAAGACGAGCTAGTCGAGATAACCCCTTCGAGCCAGAGGCTCCGGAAATTCGAGCTCAGCTCGACGAAGCGCGAGATAGAGATCAAGAGGGAAAAGAAGTATAACCAGTGACCGTCAGCTAATGGAAAAGCCGTACAGTCAATCCAGCGAGAATAATAAAGAGCCGATACTCGCCGTCCTTAAAGAAGCGTTTAAGGATGCGGCGTTCGTACTCGAAATCGGGAGCGGCACGGGCCAGCATGCGGCATTCTTGGCGCGCCATCTTCCTCACCTCGTCTGGCAGCCCTCGGACCTCCCCGAAAATCTCCCCGGAATCAAAGCGTGGGTCGAAGAGGCCGGGCTCCCGAACCTCAAAGACCCGATAGCCCTCAACGTCGCGGACGCGCTCTGGCCGGTCGAAAAGGCCGACGCCGTTTTCACGGCGAACACACTCCATATAATGAGCAAGTCGCGCATAGGGTGCCTCTTCGACGGCATAGAGGTCGTCATGAGAGGGGGCGGCACGCTCTGCATATACGGGCCCTTTAACTACGGCGGCCAGTATACGAGCGAGAGCAACGCGAAATTCGACGAATGGCTCAAGGTCAAAGATCCCGAGAGCGGCATAAGGGACTTCGAATGGGTGAATTCCCTGGCGGAGCGCGCGGGGTTCACACTCGTAAAAGACCACGAAATGCCCGTCAACAACAGGCTGCTCGAATGGCGCAAAATTGCCTGAACGGCCGTTGAATATCCCGCCGGCTCGTATCATAATTGGTATGCGTCAAGCGGCGCTGCCACAATGATAAGAGACCTCATAACGCTGGTCGTCGGTAACTACTTTTTCACAACATTCGTTCTCGGCCTTCTTGCGGCATGGATTTCGCTCTTACGGAAGCCCGAGCCCCATACAAAGAACGTCAAAGTAGAGTCGTTCCTCTCCTGGTACATGCTTCTTCCCATAGGGATTAGCAACCTGATCAATTTCGTCTTTCACGTCTTTTTCGGAGAGATGACGGCGGGGTTCATCGGCTGGGCCGACAGCCCGTTTCAAAGGGAGGTCGGATTCGCGAGCCTCGGCATAGGCATAGCGGGGGTGCTCGCTTTCCGCGCAGGCCTGCCGTTTCGTTTCGCCGCCTTCATCCCCCCGGCAGTCTTTTCGCTGGGGGCAGCCGGCGGACATATATACGAGATGATAGCCGCGAATAACTACGCCCCCGGCAACGTCGG
>JAGVLR010000274.1 GCA_020054175.1 Candidatus Dadabacteria bacterium | reverse complement strand
CCTCACCAAGCTCGGTTTTTACGAAGAGCAGCTCGAAGTATTCAAGAAATCCATATACCAGCCCTACGGCATGGTGCTGATAACAGGCCCAACCGGAAGCGGTAAAACGACCACGCTCTATTCCTCTCTCATGGACCTTAACCGCACCGACGTCAACATCTCCACCGCCGAAGACCCGGTCGAATACAGTCTTCCCGGCGTAAACCAGGTCCAGGTCCACGAAGAAATAGGCCTCACCTTCGCCTCCTGCTTAAGATCGTTCCTGAGGCAGGATCCGGACGTCATACTCGTCGGCGAAATAAGGGACTACGAAACGGCGGAGATCGCGATAAAATCGGCGCTCACCGGACACCTCGTCCTCTCGACGCTGCACACGAACGACGCCCCTTCAACGATCACGAGGCTCCTCAACATGGGCGTCGAGCCCTTTCTCGTAACGGCATCCCTTAACTCCATCGTCGCCCAGAGGCTCGTCAGGGTTGTGTGTCCCGAATGCAAGCAGCAGGTCGACGTGCCCCCGCAGGTCCTCATCGATCTCGGCGTCTCCCCGAAGGAAGTCTCCGATTTCGTCGTCTTTAAAGGAGTCGGCGAGGGGTGCAGATTGTGCTCCGGCACCGGGTATAAAGGCAGGCTCGCGGTATTCGAAGTGATGGAGATAAACGACGAGCTCAAGGAATTCATACTGAGCGGCGCGTCTGCACTCGAAATAAAGCGCGAAGCCATAAGGCAGGGGATGATGACCTTGAGACAAAGCGCTCTCGTAAAATTGAAACAGGGCATAACCACGATAGAAGAGGTCGTGAGGAACACGGCCGCCGACGATTGATCGGAGAACGGATAAATGGGACTGGCAATAGATAAACTTTTAAAGCTCGTAGTCGAAAACGGAGCGTCCGACCTCCACATAACGGCGGGCGTCCCGCCGATGCTGAGGATCGACGGCAAGCTCGTGCCCGTAAAGCACCCGCCGCTCACCCCGACCGAAACGAAAGACATTTGCTACAGCGTTCTGACGGACATGCAGAAGCACAGGTTCGAGGAAAACTGGGAGCTCGACTTCTCCTTCGGTATGGAGAACCTCGGGCGTTTCCGCGGCAACATTTTCACACAAAAAGGCGCTGTCGCGGGGGCGTTCAGGCTCCTCCCGTTCGTCCTGAAAAGTTATCAGGACCTGGGCCTTCCGCCCGTTCTAGCCGAGCTCGCGAGAAAGCCGAGGGGGCTCATCCTCATAACGGGGCCGACAGGCTCGGGCAAAACGACGACGCTCGCCAGCGTCGTCGACCAGGTTAATAAAGAGCGCCACGAGCACATAGTAACTATAGAAGATCCGATCGAATATGTGTTCGAGCACAAGAACTGCATAGTCAACCAGCGCGAAGTCGGAAGCGATACGAAAAGCTTCGCGAACGCCCTAAAGAGCGTCCTCCGGGAAGACCCGGACGTCGTCCTCATCGGCGAGCTTCGCGACCTCGAAACCATCAAGATAGCGCTCACGCTCTCCGAAACGGGACACCTCACCCTCGCAACTCTTCACACCAACACGGCGGTCCAGACTATAAACCGCGTCATCGACGTATTCCCGCCCCACGAGCAGTCGCAGGTAAGGGCGCAGCTTTCCTTCGTTCTGGAAGGGATACTCTGCCAGACCCTCATTCCGAAGGTAGGGGGCGGCAGGGTGCTCGCGGTCGAAGTGCTTGTCCCGAACCCGGCCATAAGAAACCTCATCCGCGAGGACAAGGTTCATCAGATATATTCGCAGCAGCAGATAGGCCAGGAAAAATGGAAGATGCAGACCTTGAACCAGTCGCTTACAGACCTCTACATGAGAAGGCTCATAACTCTCGATGACGCCATGTCCAAGTCCCAGGAGCCGGAGGAGATCAAACGAATGATTACCGAGCGCTCCGAGGGGGGAAAAGAAAGGGCGACAAGGTGAGGAATACTATGCTCGGCAGCGGCGTTATGAATTTCGATCGTAATTTTCAGCAACACTCGTGGAGTGTGCGCTGATGCCCGTATTCGTATGGCAGGGAAGGGTTGCAGGCGTCCTCAAGAAAGGCGAGATGGAGGCCCCCAGCAAGTCCGCGGTACTGGCCCGTCTCCGCCAGATGCAGATTCAGCCGATCCCTAACCGCATAAAAGAGAAAGGTAAGCTCTTCGATTTCGCGCTCGCGCTCGGCGGCGTATCGACAAGGGAGCTCGTCGTGTTCACGCGTCAGCTTTCGACGATGATCGACGCGGGCCTCCCGCTCGTCAGGGGGCTCGACATCATAGCCGCGCAGAACCCCAACAAGAAATTCAAGGCGATAGTGACAAGAGTAAAGGAAGATGTAGAAGGCGGCTCCACTTTCGCGGAGGCGCTCGGCAAGCATCCGAAGGTATTCAGCAATCTCTACACACAGCTCATAAGGGCCGGCGAGACGGGCGGCGTTCTCGACGTCATTCTCCAGAGGCTCGCCACCTATCTCGAAAAGATGGATTCCATCAAACGGAAGATAAAGGGCGCGATGATATACCCTTCCATCGTCATAGGCGTCGCCATAATGGTTCTCGCGATAGTCATAATATTCGT
>JAGVLR010000130.1 GCA_020054175.1 Candidatus Dadabacteria bacterium | reverse complement strand
TCTTTTCAGAACTATTCATCCCCACAGAATCATTCATCCCCAAGAGTCATTCATCCATTTTTATAAAGCCGGGCCGGGATTTTACTCTGTCGCACCATAGGATTACGCTGGGATAGGGCGAAAGGTCTATTCCGCCTTCGGGTGCGAGATTGACGTATGGGAAGCAGGCGATGTCGGCCATGGAGTATTCCCCGGCCAGGAAATCGTAATGCTCCAGGTGGCTGTCGAGCACCCTGAGAACGGCGCCGCCCTGGGCCCGCAGCTCGTTAAGCCTTTTTTCGTCGACGGATTCCGGCGGCAGGAACTTCGTCATGAACCTCGCGACTGCCAGGTTCGGGTCGATCGAGGTTTTGCCGTAAAGAAGCCACTGCGCCATTCCGCCGAAGGCGGGAAGGTTGTCCGGGTAAAGAGGGTTGGGGGAGTATTTTTTCCCGAGGTAGAGCAATATGGCGTTAGACTCCCACATGTTGAAGTCGCCGTCGACGAGGACGGGGATTTTCCTGTTGGGATTTACGGCGTCGTAGCTTCTCGAGTGCTGCTCGCCTTTGAATATGTCGAGGTGGATCTTTTCGTATGGGGCGCCGAGCTGGCGGAGTGCAAGTCTTACCTTGTAGCAGTTTCCGGACAGCGGATGGTCGTAGAGCTTTAACATTTCAGTCTTCCAGGTACTGCGTGAATTTGGGGGTGAACCTTTCCTTCCCCATTATTCTCATCGTTACTTCCTTCTTCGGGATAATATAATCTACGCTGCTCTTCGTGCAAACCTTCCCCGCATGGTTGATAATCCGGACATCGACGCCTATTTTGCGCCCTTCTTCGCGGGTTATTTTTCCGGAAATCGTGAGCTCGCCGGAAAGACCGACGGGGCTCAGGAACTCCATGCCGATGTTCGTCGTGAGCGCAATTTTTTTGTATTTATCAAACATTGTCCAGAATGCGACTTCGTCCACGAGCGCGCATTGTATGCCGCCGTGGAGTATGCCTGGGAAACCCTGCAGGTGCCCGTCGGGCGTGATTTTTGTGAAGACCTCGCCGTTATCGTCGTCGGCGAAGAACTTCAGCCTGAGGCCGTGGCCGTTACGAGGATCGCAGGCGAAGCAGCCGTAGCCGGGGAAATCGAGGAATATGTTTTCTACTTCTCTTGTCATTTCAGGAAACTGATCGACTACTCCTGTTCGAGCGGCGGGACAACCGACTCCTGCTCCTTTTCAACTACCTTCGCGACGGCGGCGACCCTCTCGTCTGGCTCGAGGTCGATGAGCTTTACGCCCTGCGTCCCGCGCCCGAATACGCTTATCTCGGACGCGTTCATGCGTATGAGCTTCCCCGACTGCGTCGTGATGATCATTATCTGTGTGTCGTTCGTCACCTGGAACGCACCGACGACTCTCCCGTTCTTGCCCGTGGTTTTGACGGTGATGATGCCTTTTCCTCCGCGGCCAGTGACCCTGTATTCGGAGATAAGAGTTCTCTTGCCGTATCCCATTTCCGTTACGGTGAGTATCTGGGCCTCGGGGTTTTCTATGACTTCGAGGCCTACGACCTTGTCGCCCTCGTCGAGCCTTATGCCGATTACGCCCGTGGCCGTTCTGCCCATGTCACGGACTTCGTCTTCCTTGAACCTTATGGCCTGGCCGAAGTAGGATGTGAGGAGTATTTCGTCGCTGCCGCTCGTGAGCCGGGCTTCGATGAGCTCGTCGTCCTCGCGGATGTTAAGCGCTATGATGCCGCCGACGCGCGGGTTGGAGTAGGCCATGAGCTCGGTCTTTTTCACTATGCCGTTCCGGGTGGCCATCATTATATATTGATCGGCCTTGAACTCCTTTACGGGAAGGACGGCCGCGACTTTCTCGCCCGAGGTGAGATTGAGGAGATTGACGAGAGCCTTGCCCCTCGCGGCCGGACCGGCCTCGGGTATCTCGTGGACCTTCTTCCAGTAGCACCTTCCGAAGTTCGTGAAAAATAAAACGTAGTTGTGCTGGGAGGCGATGAAGAGGGTCTCGACGAAGTCGAGCTCCTTGGTGGTTATACCCGTGCGCCCCTTCCCTCCCCTTCTCTGGCTCCTGTAAATACTGAGGGGGGTAGTCTTTATGTAGCCGTCGTGGGTTATCGTGACCACCATGTCTTCGTCGGCGATGAGGTCTTCGAGGGATATCTCCTCGAGGCTGTCGAGTATCTCCGTCCTTCTTTCGTCGCCGTATTTGTCTTTTATTCCGGTGAGCTCGTCTATGATGATTTCGAGGATGAGGTGCTCGTTGGCGAGTATTTCCTTCAGCCTTGCGACCGTGGCAACCAGTTCCTTACGCTCTTCGAGTATCTTGTCTCTTTCGAGGGCAGTCAGCCTCTGGAGCCTCATGTCGAGTATGGCCTGGGACTGGATCTCGGAGAGGCCGAGCTTCTGCATGAGGCCGTCCTTGGCCGTTTGCGGGCTGTCGGAAGCGCGAATGAGCGCTATGACCTCGTCGAGATGGTCGAGGGCTATCTTGAGGCCTTCAAGTATATGGAGCCTGGCCTCGGCCTTCGCGAGCTCGAACTGCGTGCGGCGTGTGACGACTTCCTTCCGGTGCTCTATGAAGTGGCCGATGGTTTCCTTAAGAGAAAGGACGCGCGGCTGGTTCCTGACGAGCGAGAGCATGATGATGCCGAAGGAGGTATCCATCGGCGTGTGCTTGTAGAGCTGGTTGAGGACGACGTCGGCGTAGTCGCCCCTCTTGACCTCGATTACCATCCTGATGCCGTCCCTGTCGGACTCGTCTCTTATATCCGAGATGCCCTTTATCTTCTCTTCCTTGACGAGATCGGCTATGCGCTCGATGAGACGGGTCTTGTTTACCTGGTAGGGGATTTCGGTGACGATGATGACTTCCCTGTCGCCCTTCTTCTGGCGCTCGATGCGGGCCTTGGCGCGAATTCTGATTATGCCCCTGCCCGTTTCATAGGCCTCGCGTATAGGGCGCCTGCCTGTGATGAACCCGCCCGTCGGGAAATCGGGGCCGGGAATATGCGTCATGAGCTCGTCGAGGGTGATCTCGGGGTTTTTAATCTGCGCCATGACGGCTGCCGTGAGCTCCCTTAAGTTATGCGGCGGGATGTTCGTCGACATGCCGACCGCGATTCCGGAGGAGCCGTTTAAGAGAAGGTTCGGTATCTTCGCAGGAAGGACGAGCGGCTCCTGCTCACCGCCGTCGTAGTTGGGGACGAAGTCTACCGTTTCCTTGTCGAGGTCTTCCAGCATTTCGCTCGCTATCCTGTCGAGCCTGACCTCGGTGTATCGCATTGCCGCCGGCGGGTCGCCGTCGATGGAGCCGAAGTTGCCCTGTCCGTCGACTAGGGTGTATCGCATGGAGAAGTCCTGCGCCATCCTGACGAGGGCGTCGTAGAGAGCACCGTCGCCGTGGGGATGGTATTTACCCATCACGTCTCCGACAATTCTCGCCGATTTTTTATATGGCCTGTTCCACTGGTTGCCTACCTCTTCCATACCGTAGAGGATTCGTCTGTGGACCGGTTTGAGCCCGTCTCTCACGTCGGGCAGGGCGCGCCCGATGATTACGCTCATCGAATAACTGAGATAAGACTCCTTCATCTCGTCTTCGATGTTGACGGGAAGTATCTGTGACGGCGTCGTCATTTAGCTTAAAGCCTCCTAAATATCTATAAATATTAGGTAATAAGGTTATATGAGGGAGGGGCAAGAGTCAATTTACGTAGCCCCCCCGGGCGGGATGCAGGGGGAGGAAAACCTTCGGATTCAGGTATAACTTATTCTGATTAATGGATAGTATAGTTAACGGAGTGTGATGAAAAGATTTGCGTGGAGACTCGTAAAATTCGTGCTGAAGGCCGCCTTGTTCGTCCTTCTTCTCACCGTGGGGTGGGTTTTTCTTTACAGGTTCGTGAATCCGCCTGTGACGCCGCTCATGGTTATGAAGTACTTCGAGGAAGGAAAACCCATCAAAAAAGAGTGGAAGGATTACAAAAACATATCCGGGAATATGAAGCTCGCGGTTATCGCGGCGGAGGACCAGACGTACCCGCTGCACAAGGGTTTCGACGTGGATTCGATAATAGACGCCATAGAGGATAAGAATAAGGGCAAGAAACTAAGGGGGGCGAGCACCATAAGCCAGCAGACGGCGAAGAATGTGTTTCTCTGGCCGTCGCGGACATGGACGAGGAAGGGCGCCGAGACCTATTTTACGTTTCTCATAGAGACGATGTGGGGGAAGAAGAGGATACTCGAGGTTTATTTGAACGTTATGGAGACGGGGCCGGGGATATACGGGGCGGAGAAGGCGGCGGAGATATATTTCGGGAAGCCGGCGAAGAATCTCACGAAGGGGGAGGCGGCGCTCGTAGCGGCCGTCTTGCCGAACCCTGACAGGATGTCGCCGGGGAGGCCGTCTGATTACGTTAAGGGGCGGCAGGCGTGGATAATGGGGCAGATGGATAACCTGGGCGGGACGGCGTATCTTAAGGGGCTGGAGTGATCCGGATTCCGGAACGGAGAGAACTCCGGGCGTATTTATTGACATAACTAAAGAGGGGTGTAAACCTTAAAATCAGCCTGTTATACAGGGAGGGAATGAAGATATGGCAGCCGAAAGAGCACTCATAACGGGGGCGTCGTCGGGGATAGGGTGGGAGCTTGCGAAGCTCTTCGCGGCGGACGGCTCGGACCTTGTTCTGGTTGCGAGAAGGGAAGAGAGGTTAAAAGCCCTCGCCGACGAGCTCAAGGACGAGTTCGGGGTGGACGTTTTCGTGCTCCCGAAGGATTTGTCGGACCCCCAAGCCCCCAAGGAAATTTACGAGCACCTGAAAAGAGAAGGGATAGATATAGATGTGCTCGTCAACAACGCGGGGTTCGGCGCGAGGGGACCGTTCGCTAATCTCGACGCCGACATGCAGGTGGACATGGTGCAGGTGAACGTCGCCGCGCTAACGCACCTGACGAGGCTCTTTCTCCCCGGGATCATTGAGAGGGGACGCGGCGGTATCCTGAACGTGGGCTCGCTCGCCGGTTTTCAGCCGGGGCCTAACCTCGCCGTGTATTACGCGACAAAGGCCTTCGTGCTCTCCTTCACCGAGGCGCTTTCTGAAGAGATGAAGAATCCCAACATAAAGATTTCGTGCCTTGCGCCGGGGCCTGTGAGGACGGAGTTCGGGGAGAAGTCGGAGCTGGACGATTCGCTCCTCTTCAAGATGAGCCTGATGGATGTGGGTCCTGTCGTCAGGGAGGGGTACGAAGGGTTCAGGCACGGGAAGGTTATCGTTCTTCCGGGGGTAAAGCAGAAGCTGATTCCCGTGCTGCTAAGGTTTACGCCGAGATTTCTCGTGAGGAAGATAGTCAAATCCCTTCAGTCTTGATGGGCGCGGAAGCCCGGATTAAGTATGTTGCCCGCGGCATTTTACTGTGATACTATTAGATTCTGTAGTTATTTGTATCGGTTAGATAGCAAAATATATGCGGGGGGTGTGAACATGAGAGTCCTCAGGTCACTCTTTAAGAACAAGAACGCTCTTTTTCCGGCGCTGTGCATCGTCGCGCTCGGCTTTCTTTACGGCTGCCAGTGCGAAGGGGGCATAGGGACGTCCGCGAGGGACGCAGGC
>JAGVLR010000175.1 GCA_020054175.1 Candidatus Dadabacteria bacterium | reverse complement strand
TCCGTCCTTAAACGTATTATCGTGAAATTCGGTCCACGCGCCCTGAAGCCCGGGGTTGAGCTCCTTGAAATATGCCATCTCCTTGCCTATATCGCTTTTATACATATGGTCTGACATGACTGCGCCTCCCGTTTTAATATCGAATTTTCAAGCCGCTTTTAAAAGCTTCATAATCATCTCAGTCCCTGAATCGAGCGGCTCCATGGTGCGGTAAGTCTTCACCATCATGACCGCCCCCTCCAGGTGCGAAAGTATCATCTGCGCCAGGAGCCGAGAGGAAAAATCTCCCCTGAACTCGCCGCTTTCGATGCCTTCACTGATACAGCCTTCTATAGCCGCTTCCCAGGCTTCGAAGAACGCCGATAGCGCTTCCCTGAAGTTATCGTTCGTCCCGCACATCTCCGTTGCCAGATTGCCAAACGGACATCCCTTTGGAGGTGTCTGGCTTCTGTGGTAGCTGTTCACGCGTTTATAAAATTCCGAAAGGCGTTCTGTAGGGGTGAGCGAGGTATTCTTCAGAGTCGGTTCGAGGACTTCGGACTCGTACTGCCTTATCCGCTCCCTCAGAGTTTCGAGGCCGAGCTCTTCCTTGCTATTGAAGTGGTAGTAGAGGTTACTCCTCGTGACGCCGCATTTTTTTGTAATATCGTCGAGCGAGGTCTGCTGAAACCCCTGCCTGTGAAAAAGCTCCTGTGCGCTATCGATTATCCTTCTCTTGCTTCTGCTTATACCCAAATTCAGCCTCCTCGATTTTTAACGGTATCCGCTTATCTAAAACCTAATATAATCGACAATTAGAACTGGCCACCCAGTCCTAATTATATTGTGAAGTGGAGGGTGCTGTCAAGAGAATTTTTCTCGTGAATGGAATGTTTTATTGGCTGTCTTGTTATTATTTAATGATTGAGATGGCTTATGTGATGCCGAAGCTTATGGTCAGAGGCGATTCGGGATAGAATCCCTCTATTTCGCTTCCGAACCCCTTTGCCTGCAAAAGCGCCCTGAAATTGTGCCCCATCGAGCCGGGGAGGAACAGGCTTTTTATGGCCGAAAGGGCTTTCGACTCCCTCAATTGGGGCTCTTTTCCGGCAGAACTTAACTTGTCGAGTATCTCAAGCACGCCCCAATCGATAAGAAACTGGCCCTGGGTGGTATATCTGATCTCCCGGAGCCCGGCTGCCTCGCCCGCCCTTATAAGAAGGCTGAAATCCACGTGCGCCGTTATATCCTGCTCACCGATACGGGCGTATGGGTCCTCGCTTACGGTGTGCCTGTAAATGCATTTGTAAGTCCCCTTCATCCTGTCCGGGCTGTAGAGCTCTTCCGCAAGATAGCCGTAATCTATCGTCAGGACGAACCCCCGCTTCAGAACGCGTGCAATGTTCTTCACGTATTCGCCAGACTTCAGATTCACCTCTACTTCCTGGCCCTCTTCGAAGTCGTCTTTCCAGCTGAAATACTCCTCGATCTCCGGTGCGCGGGGGCCGTCCGTCGTTTCCGTAAAGCACTCGCCTTCGAGGGTTACAAGTATTTCCCTCAGCCGGCCTCCTTCGAACCTCGCCCTCCGGAAGGGAAGGGCATCCATAAGCTCGTTCGACAGGACGACTCCGCTTACGCTCTCAGCGCCGAGAGCTTCGAGCGATTCGGCGAAGCTTACTTTCTCCGCGTGCTCTTTCAGAAGTCCCTTCGCCTCGCTAATTATTTCAGGGCTTCTTTCTATAACGATATAATTTGTCCGATCGTATATTTCTGGTTCGCTCTCCCTCATCGCGTCGAGTATGTCCAGCGCCAGGAGACCTCTTTCCGCTCCGGGCTCGACGATAGTAAAAACGACGCCGCCCAGTATCTTCGCCGCCTTCACCAAAAACCGCGAAACGGTTTCTCCGAAAGCAGGATGCACGCACGGGCTCGTGTAGTAATCTCTCTCCTTTCCGATGCGCGCCACGCCCGATGTATAATAGCCGTAGCCCGGATGATAGAGCGCGAGCTCCATGAAGCGGTCGAATCTCATCGGGCCTTTGTCCTCAATCTCTTTTTTTACGATTTCAGTCAGGGCGTTCATGGATGTGTTTACTTTCTCCCGGCTGAAGTAGATTATATCTGAAACGTCTCCAGCCGAGACAACCGGGCATTGCTCTTCATATTATGGGATACATTCTGAAAGCGCTTAAAATCGCAGGGTTCATTCTCCTCGTCGTAACGTTCCTCTCGATCTCGTTCGCCGTCGATCTCGTAGTCAGGAACAAAAAAACAAAACGTGCCTGGTTCTCCCGAATCTCATCCTTTTACATGAGAATGGCGCTCGCCGTTCTGGGCGTCAGCGTGAAAGTAATCAACCCCGAAAGGCTCGTCCCCGGACGCGGCTCTTTCATGGTGTGTAATCACCTCTCCTACATAGATGTATTCGCCATATTCTCAAACGTGCCCGCTGTCTTCGTCGCCAACTCCGAGCTGGAAGAGGCCTTTCTCCTCGGGACCATCATCAAATATTCGGGGGGAGTATTCGTCGAAAGGCGCGGACGCGCCCGGCTGCTAAAGGACATGGAAGATATAACCGGCATGCTAGATCTCGGGCTCAATGTCGTCCTCTTCCCCGAGGGCACGACTTCCGACGGGAGCGGCGTCTCACCGTTCAAGAGCTCATTTCTCGCCGCCGCCGAGGGGAGAGAAGTCGTCCCGCTATGCATAAAGTACAAAACAGTCAATGGCCGCAGCATTACCCCCGAAACCTCACCGCTCGTTTACTACTATGGGGAAGTCACCTTCTTCGAGCATTTTTTCAGGTTCCTCGGGCTCAGGTCCGTCACAGCCGAGCTGACAGTGCTCGAGGCTATAGACACAGATGGTCTATCGAGGAAGGATATAGCCGATATAGCCCACCGGAAGATCAGCGCGAGCTACCTCGGCGATGTGCATCAGGGTTAAATCCCGCTATGTATTTACACGGGTTTATGTTATCTAGTTGTTATATCCGCCGGGCGGGCGCGCCCGGGCGAAAGCTTGCCCAAATACTATAGTTTAGTTATGATACAAGCTCTTAAAAGGCAGTAATAAAGGAGAATTTTAGATGGATGTGATGTGGGCGAAGCGAATCGCGGACCTTCCGCCGTACCTGTTCGCGGAAATCGACGCAAAGAAAAACGAGATGAGGGCAAAGGGGATGGAAATAATCGACCTCGGCGTAGGCGACCCCGATATCCCCACACCGGATTTCATCATTGAAGCGCTCAAAAGGGCCGTAGACGACTCCAGAAATCATCGGTATCCCTCATACGAAGGCATGCCTGCGTACAGGGAAGCCGTCGCAGCCTGGTACAAGGAGCGTTTCGACGTCTCGCTGAATCCCGCGTCCGAAGCCGTCGCGCTCATCGGTTCGAAAGAAGGCATAGCCCATACGCCGCTCGCATTTTTAGACCCGGGCGACATAGGTCTTTATACAGACCCGGGCTATCCCGTTTATCCGACGTCCATAAGCTTTGCGGGCGGTATCCCTTATGCGGTTCCGCTGCTTAAAGAGAACGGGTTCCTTCCGGACCTCGACTCCATACCCGAAGACATAAAGCGGAAAGCCAAAATATTTTTCGTGAACTACCCCAACAACCCGACTACCGCCGTTGCCGACGCGGACTTCTACAAAAAGCTCGTCGAGCTCGGGCAGAAGTACGACATCCTCATCTGCCACGACGCGGCCTACACTGAAATCGCATACGACGGCTACGAGCCGTTCAGCTTCCTTCAGTTCGACGGCGCGAAAGAAGTCGGAATCGAGTTTCATTCCTTGTCTAAAACGTTTAATATGACAGGGTGGAGAATAGGTTTTGCCGTGGGCAACGCAAAGGCCGTGGGAGGGCTCGGCAAGATTAAGACCAACATCGATTCCGGCGCTTTTCAGGCGGTGCAGGCTGCGGGCATTGAGGCGCTCAAAAACTATAAGCTCGGGCTCGAAGACAGAAAGAAGATATTCGAGCAAAGGCGCGACATATTCTGCAAGGGGCTCGACGAAGCGGGGCTAAAGTACACGAAGCCCAAAGCGACCTTCTACATATGGTTCGAGGTGCCCGAGGGCCTAACATCCAAGGAGTTCTCGACCAGGCTCCTGACAGAAACCGGGATAGTTGTAACTCCGGGCACAGGATTCGGCAAGTACGGGGAAGGCTATGCGAGAATTTCGACGACCATCAGCACCGACAAGATAATTTACGCGGTGGAAAGGCTCAAAGAGGCACGGTTCTAACCTCTTTTCTAAACGAAAAGGCGGCGGGAAATTAGAAGTGGAATATCTTATTTTAACTTCTAAAATCGTAATAACCTTACTTTACACGTTAACGCTTATACTCCTTTGCATTTTCGGCCTTCACAGGTACTACCTCTCCTACCTCTACGGCAGGTGCAAGAATAAAAAGCCCGTGCCTAAGGAAAGGTTCGCCGTCCTTCCAAAGGTAACGGTGCAGCTCCCGATATATAACGAGATGTACGTCGTCGAGAGGCTCGTCGCTTCCGTCTGCAATATCGATTATCCGAAAGATCTCATGGAGATACAGATCCTCGACGATTCGACCGACAGGACGACCGAAATCGCCGCCGCGTGCGCCGAGAAATACAGGGCCCAGGGCTTTAACATCAAGCACCTCCACAGGGAAAACAGGGAAGGCTACAAGGCGGGCGCGCTCAGGCACGGGCTAGAAAAGGCCGAGGGGGAGCTCGTCGCGGTGTTCGACGCCGATTTCATGCCGCCTCCGGAATTTTTGAAAAACACTGTCGACTTCTTCACAGACCCGAAAATCGGAATGGTCCAGGTCAGGTGGGGGCACGTCAACCTCGATTACTCGAATCTCACGAGGGCGCAGTCGATACTTCTCGACGGTCATTTCGTCATCGAGCAGACGTCGAGGTGCAACCAGGGCATGTTCTTCAACTTCAACGGCACCGCGGGCGTCATAAGAAATGAGTGCATAGAATCCTCGGGAGGCTGGCAGCACGATACGCTCACCGAGGATCTCGATCTCAGCTACAGGGCGCAGATAGCCGGGTGGAAGCTCGTTTACGTTAAGGACATGACCGCAGCCGCCGAGCTGCCTATAGACATGAACGCGTTCAAGTCGCAGCAGCACAGGTGGGCGAAGGGCGGTGTACAGACGGCTATCAAGCTCCTCCCCAGGATATTCAGGGACGAGAAGCTTTCGTTCAGAATCAAGCTCGAAGCATTTTTTCACCTCTTCGGCAACATATCGTATCTGCTCCTGCTCCTCCTATTTCTTCTCATGTTTCCAGTTGCTCTCTTCTGGAGGCATCTCGGATGGGAAAACGGCATCGTGATGAACGTCTTCGCGATAATGGCCGGAACCCTGAGCTTCGTCCTCTTCTACATAATTACTGTCAAGGAAGTTCACGGAAAGAACTGGCTTTCCTACCTCAAGTACGTCCCGCTCGCGATTTCCATAGGCGCCGGAATGGCCGTCAACAATTCGAAGGCCGTGCTGGAGGCGCTCTTCGGTAAGAAATCCGAATTCCGCCGGACGCCGAAGTTCGCCGTTACATCCCGCGCCGACAACTGGCGCTCCCGAAGCTACGTCGCCTCGAAGGAGCTCACGGC
>JAGVLR010000141.1 GCA_020054175.1 Candidatus Dadabacteria bacterium | reverse complement strand
TGTCATTCCCGAATGCTTGTATCGGGAATCCATGATTTTTAAGTAGTCATCCTTAATGGTTCAGGATCTCACCTTTAAAAGCCTTCAGAATCGCCCCGCCCTCGAATCTTTTCTATACCCTTTTTCCATTTGCATGTATACTGTTACAAAACCACACAGAGGATGGAAATATGTCCTTTCTGAAAGGCCTTACAAACAGGATGGGTATCGCGGGCGAGCTGCTCCAGTTCTTCATACAGAACAAGTGGTGGTGGATCACCCCTATGCTCCTTATCCTGCTTCTGTTCGGCTTCCTTATAGTTTTCGCACAGAGCTCTGCGGTCGCTCCGTTTATCTACACGCTTTTTTAAGGTGTAGCCGGGCTCGCGATAAGGGGAATCCCAATATCATCGGGGTTGGTTTCGGCCGGTATACTCCGGCCCGGGATTGGTACGCCCGGCTCCCGAAGCCGCCCGAAGGGCAGGGCAGGCGGCTGTGCTCCGCCAAAACCTGTCTTCCTTATACTTTTTGACCTTTCCGAAATATCACATAAACTCATTAACCGCAAATCCCCTTGGAGAGAGGGGTTCAGCTAATAGCCTAAGGAGGTTTTTATTTTTATGGAGAGATTTATCATTCCCCACGACCACGAAATAACGAAGGATGACAGGCGCAACCTTAACGGCCACGGCTCTGTCATACTCTGGTTCACCGGCCTTCCGAGCTCGGGAAAATCGACGCTGGCGAACGAAGTCGAAAAGAAGCTCATAGCGGGCGGCACGAAGACGTATATCCTCGACGGCGACAACGTCAGGATGGGCTTATGCAAAGACCTCGGCTTCTCCGAACAGGACAGGGCCGAAAACATACGCCGCATCGGAGAGGTATCGAAGCTCTTCGTTCAGGCCGGCGTAGTGGTGCTTTCAGCGTTCGTCTCCCCCTACAGACGCGACAGGGACGCCGTAAGGGCGCTCGTCGAGAACGGCGAATTCATAGAGGTATTCGTAGACGCCCCTCTCGAAGTATGCGAGCAGAGGGACGTAAAAGGGCTTTACAAGAAGGCGCGCGAGGGAGTCATAAAGGGCTTTACAGGCATTGACGATCCCTACGAAGCGCCGCTGAATCCGGAGATAACCATAAAAACGGCCGAGACGAGCCTCGAAGACGGCGCGAACCTTCTCGTCGCCTATCTCAGGGAAAGGAACGTAATCGGCGGCTGATTTCCGGCGTATATAAAAGCCTGCACCCGGGGGATATTCGCGTATGGGTAAAAGAATACTTGTGACGGGGGGGGCCGGGTTCATCGGCTCCCACCTCTGCGAAAGGCTCCTCTCGGAGGGCAACGAGGTCATCTGCGTCGACAATTTCTTCACAGGCGCGAAGGGCAACATTAAGCATCTTCTGCCGAACCCGGCGTTCGAGGTCATACGGCACGACATCTGCTTCCCGCTTTTCGTCGAGGTCGACGAGATCTACAACCTCGCCTGCCCGGCGTCGCCCGTCCATTACCAGTCCGACCCGGTACAAACGACGAAGGTCAACGTCTCGGGCTCTATAAACATGCTCGGGCTCGCGAAGCGGCTCCGCATAAAGATTTTCCAGGCCTCGACAAGCGAGGTCTACGGCGATCCTGCCGTCCACCCCCAGCCCGAATGGTACTGGGGCAATGTGAACCCTATAGGCCCGCGCGCATGCTACGACGAAGGAAAGCGCTGCGCCGAGACGCTCTTTTTCGACTACCACCGCCAGCACGGCATAGATGTGAAGGTGCTCCGTATATTCAACACCTACGGGCCCCGCATGATGGCCGACGACGGCAGGGTGGTGAGCAATATCATAGTGCAGGCGCTCCGCGGCGCGGACGTCACCATCTACGGCGACGGCTCGCAGACGCGCTCCTTCTGTTATGTCGACGATACCGTCGAGGCTATAGTGAGGATGATGGCCACTGAGAAGGGCTTCACGGGGCCGGTGAACGCCGGGAATCCGGACGAGGTCACGATACGGCAGCTCGCCGAGAAGGTCATAAGCCTGACGGGCTCCCGCTCTAAGATAGTTTCCCACGACCTCCCTCACGACGACCCCAAGCGCAGAAAACCCGACATCTCTCTCGCCACCGAAAAGCTCGGCTGGAAGCCGACGCTCGGGCTCGACGAGGGCCTTGCGCGCACGATAAATTATTTCAGGGAATCGTTAGGTATTTAATAGCCTTTTCCGTCAATCCGGTTATCTTTTCCGTTAGGCCGCGGATGCAGTATTCAGGGCGCCGCCGGCTAAAAATTACTATTGACTTTACTTCGGCGGATGTATTATCATTTTATTACCAGTACTAGGACCGTTGACCAGCTAAATGTCTGATATTAAAGCAAAAAATAAATCCAAAGATACCCGAATATCAACCCTCCTGAGAGAAATCGCCGAAAAAGCCAAAACAGCGTCCCAAAAGCTCGCCAGAACCGGCACCGAAGCCCGGAACAAAGCCCTTCTCGGAATGGCGCAGGGGCTCATCGATAACGCACCGTACATACTCGACGAAAACGCGAAAGACCTCGCCGCCGCCGCTGCAAAACGGCTTTCTGGCGCCATGACGGACAGGCTCAGGCTCGATACGGCGCGTCTCGAAAAGATAGCCCTCGGCCTTGGAGAAGTTGCCGCTCTTCCCGACCCTGTCGGCGAAGTAGTCCGCATGTGGCGGCGGCCGAACGGCCTCCAGGTAGGGCGTATGCGAATACCCCTCGGCGTTATAGCCATAATCTACGAATCGAGGCCTAATGTTACAGCCGACGCCGCCGGGCTCTGCGTGAAATCGGGCAACGCCGTCATACTGCGCGGCGGCTCCGAAACGATAAGAACCAACGTCGCCATAGGCGAAGTTCTCCGGCGCGCCTCGCGTGAAGCGGGCATCCCCGAAGATTCCGTGCAGATAATCCCCGTTACAGACCGCGACGCAGTTCTCGAAATGCTCCGGCTCGAAGAATACATCGACCTCGTCATACCGAGAGGCGGCGAAGGTTTGATAAGGTTCGTCGCCGAAAATTCTAGAATACCGGTGCTGAAGCACTATAAAGGCGTCTGCCACATATTCGTCGACGAGAGCGCCGACGAGGACATGGCGGAAAAGATATCTCTTAACGCGAAGGTCTCACGCCCGGGGGTTTGCAACGCGCTCGAAACACTTCTGGTTCATGAAAATATCGCGCCCGCATTTCTTCCAAGGATTGCACGGGCGTTCGAAGCGGCGGGGGTAGAATTAAGGGGCTGCGCCGCGACAAGAGAAATAATTCCCGGGGTTAAAGAGGCGACAGAGGCCGACTGGTACGAAGAATATCTCGACCTCATCCTCAGCGTTAAAGTCGTCTCCGGCCTCGAAGAAGCCATAGCTCACATCGAAAAATACGGCTCAATGCACACCGAATCGATAATCACCCAGGATTACGGCAACGCGCGCGCGTTCGTCGACGGCGTTAATTCTTCCGCCGTCATGGTGAACGCCTCCACGCGTTTCGCGGACGGGTTTGAGCTCGGCCTTGGCGCCGAGATAGGCATCAGCACGTCCCGGCTGCACGCATTCGGACCAA
This sequence comes from Candidatus Dadabacteria bacterium, assembly GCA_020054175.1. Taxonomy (GTDB): domain Bacteria; phylum Desulfobacterota_D; class UBA1144; order Nemesobacterales; family UBA2774; genus JADLGH01. Next base: position 5,623 of record JAGVLR010000141.1, on the reverse strand, counting down.
TGGGCCTCGAGGAACTGACCACAACGAAGTTCATAGTATTCGGAGAAGGGCAGGTCAGAGAGTAGTACCCCATCTTAATAGAGGAGGATGGCAAGATGCGACAGGCAAGATTGAAGAGTAAGGCCCTTACTGTGTCCGAGCTTCCGAAATCGAGGGTAGGCTCGATTTCCAAGAAGAAAGAAAAGGGCGGGGAAAAATTCCAGGAGACTCCGGCGTTCGAGGCATACGCCGAAGACGCCGACCCTGCCAATCAGGAAGAATTTATTCTGGAGCTCGACGAAAAAGTTTTGGCCGACATAACAGAGGCCGAAATGGATCTAAAAGCCGACGAGTCGGCCGAAGAAGACGACTCGGGCGAAGAAGGCGGAAAGCAGTTCACTCCCGACGAAGAGTTCAGGCTCCTCCAGGTTTACTTTAAAGAGATGGGCATGGAGCCTCTCCTTACCCCGAAGGAAGAGATCGAAGTCTCGGCGAAGATAAAGCGCTGCGAGGCCAGGGCCGCGGAAGTTAAAGCGGTGCTCGACGCGCTCTTTCAGAAGAGGCTCGAAAAAACCCTCGGCAGGGGCGTCCGCAGCGTCGAAGGCCTTAAAACCCATAGAGCTGCGCGCGATATGAAGGCGGCCAAGAGTCTCAGGTTACGCCTCCAGAAGCTCGACGGCGATACGGCGAGAAAAAATATCAAACGCTCGACGACGCTCTCGAAGGTCTACACGCTTCGAGCGAGGCGCTTCAAGGAAAGGTTCATAAAGGCGAACCTCCGGCTCGTCGTCAGCATCGCAAAGCGCTACATGAGCCGCGGGCTGCCGCTTCCCGACCTAATCCAGGAAGGCAATGTCGGCCTCATGCGCGCGGTCGAAAGGTTCGACCATACGAAAGGCTACAAGTTCTCCACGTACGCTTCGTGGTGGATTCACCAGGCGATATCCCGTTCGCTTCTCGACCAGACGAGGACGATCCGCGTCCCCGTTTACGTGCTCGAGCAGGCGACGAAGGTGCACAGGGTGAGCTCCGCCATGAATAAAGAGATGGGCAGAAAGCCGCTTCCCGAAGAGATATCCCGGAAGACAGGCATCTCGGTCGAAGGCGTGAAGAGGGTGCTCGAAGCGACGAAAGAAGTCGTTCAGCTCGATTCCCCCGTTCTCGACGGAGAAAAGTCCACGCTTCTCGACTTCATCCCGGACGACATATCCTGCTCGCCGGACTACGCCGTCGCGAAGGCGACGCTCACGTCCAAGATAAAGGACGCGCTCTCGACGCTGACGCCGAGGGAAGAGCAGATACTCAAGATGAGGTTCGGGATAGGGTTCGAGGCGACGTTCACTCTCGACGAGATAGGCAAGCACTTCAGGCTCACGAGGGAGCGCATCAGGCAGATCGAAAAGCGCGCGCTGGAAAAGCTCGAAGTCTCGGACGTGGGGGCGATTCTGAAAAGCTTCATCGAGTAGAGCGAATGCTGCTCGGACTCACGCTCAGAAACTTCACCATAATCGACGACATCTCCGTCTCGTTCGGCCCCGGTCTCAACATCATCACCGGCGAGACGGGCGCGGGCAAGTCCGTCATCATAGATGCGCTCGGCATAATCATGGGCGGAAAGGCCTCAGCCGAAGACATTAAAACCGGCAAGGACGAGGCGCACCTCGAAGCCCTCTTCGAAGTGCCGCCCGGCAGCGAGGCTGCCGCCGCGCTCGAAGCCGCGGGTGTCGACGTATCCGGCGGCGAGCTTCTCGTAAAGCGCATAATCCCACGTAAAGGCCGGCCGCGCTCATTCATGAACGGCGGCATAGCGACGCTCAAGATGGTCGAAGACGCCGCCGGCGGGCTGGTGGACATATTCGGCCAGCACGAGCACCAGGCGCTTCTTAAAGAGGAGAACCATCTGAAAGTCGTGGACGAAACCGGAGGGCTCGGCGAGCTTGCTGCGGGCGTGAGAGAACTATACCGGCGATACAGGTCGCTCGAAGCTGAAATCCAAAAACTCTCCGAAGACAGGAAGACCCTCGCGCAGAGGGAAGACTTTTTAAGGTTCCAGTGCTCCGAGATCGACGACGCGCTCCTTCAGGAAGGAGAGGACGACGAGCTCGAAGAAGAGAAAAAGCGGCTCCTTAACGCCGGGCGGCTCCTGTCGGCGGCGGAAGGGGCTTACGGCCGGATTTACGAGAGCGAGGAATCCATACTCGGCGCGCTCACAAGGATCGCGTCTGACCTTGGCGACGCCGGCGGTATAGACCCTTCGCTGGGAGAGCCTTCCGAGGCCGTTAAGAACGCGATAATACAGCTAAAGGATGCGGCGGCATATCTCCGGGACTATGTCTCGGGGCTCGAGTTTCCCGAGGGCAGGCTCGAAGTCATAGAAGAGCGGCTCCGCGTAATAGGCGCGCTCAAAAGAAAATACGGCGACACGATTGAAGAAATACTCAGAAAAAGAGAGGAGCTCGGCTCCGAGCTCGGGCGGACTGCAAATTTCGAAGAGGAGCTTTCGCGCCTGAGAAATGAATCCGGGGCCGTAAAGAAAGAACTGGACTCGCTGGCGCGCGATCTCTCGGAGAAAAGAAAGGCTGCAGCGGCGAATCTCGTGAAGACAGTCGAGAAGGAGTTAAAAGAGGTCGGCATAAAGAGCGCACGCTTCTCGATGCCGTTCGCCGAAAAGACGGTCTCCGAAGACGGCATCGATTCGGCGGCGTTCATGTTCTCCGCCAACCCGGACGAAGAACTGAAGCCGCTCGTCAAAGTCGCCTCGGGGGGAGAGCTGTCGCGCGTGATGCTCGTTTTAAGGGAAGCCGCGGCGAAGGCGGGCGGCTCGGTGATAATATTCGACGAAGCAGATTCGGGCGTCGGAGGCGCGGTCGCCGAAACGGTCGGCAAAAAGATAAGCGCCCTCTCCCGGCGCACACAGGTGATATGCATCACGCACCTGCCCCAGGTCGCCAAATTCGCCGACTCTCACCTTGCCGTAACGAAGTCCGTCGAAGGCGGGAAGACGAGGGTCGCGATATGCGCGCTCGGGCGGGAGGAGCGCGTGAAAGAGCTCGCCCGCATGATAGGCGGCATCAACATCACGCAGAAAACCCTCGACGCCGCGCACGAAATGCTGGGCGGGTGAGCGACGGCTCCGGCCTCACGCGGGCGTTTCTTTCTCATGTTTTGACAGAGTCCATCAAGGGAAAGCCATGATAGAAGAATATCTCACTCCACACAACCTCGCGGTATTCGGCGGGGGAGTCGTGCTCGGGGCCCTCGCCGTCATCCTCTGGAACCTAGCGGCGAAGGGGAGGGCGAGGGATATCGCCGAGGAAATTTTCAATGAGTCGGAAACCAGAAAGCTCGAAGAGCTCGACCGCATAATAGACGGAATACGGGAGTCGTTCGGTGCCCTCTCGCACGAGGCCCTTTCCCGCAATACCGGGGAGTTTTTAAAGCTCGCCGGGGAATCCCTCACGCGGCAGACAGAGCTTGGCGGAAAGGAGCTCGAAAACAAGAAGGGCATGATCGATCAGACGCTCGCCGTCATAAGGGAGGAGCTCGAAAGAACGCAGAGCAGGATCATCGCTTTCGAGAAGGACAGGGAACAGAAATACGGCGAGCTTACCAGCCAGCTGAAGGCGGCCACGGAGAGAACGGCAGAGCTCCAGGCGACGACGAGCCAGCTCAGGGAGGCCCTGGCCAATACGAAAAAGCGTGGCCAGTGGGGAGAACGGATGGCGGAGGACATTCTAGCCTTCATCGGATTCAAGGAAGGGGTCAACTATCACAAGCAAAAGATGCTCGCAGCTTCGTCGTCCATACCCGACTACACCTTTATCCTCCCCGACGGGCTCAAGGTTAACATGGACGTGAAATTCCCGCTCGACAACTACCTCAAATTCCTCGAGGCCGGATCGGAAAGTGAAAAGTCCTCGCTCAGGTCGCAATTCATTAAAGACGTCAGGGCGCGCGTCAGGGACGTCACGCGGCGGGAATACATCAACCCCGAGGACAACACCATCGATTATGTCATCGTCTTTATTCCGAACGAGCAGATCTATTCCTTCGTCCAGGAGCACGACGCGCTCATCATGGACGACGCCCTCCGCTCTAAGGTCATACTCTGCTCGCCGATAACGCTCTACGCCGTCCTCGCGGTCATAAGGCAGTCTGTCGACAACTTCAACTTAAAGCGCACCACCGGCGACATACTCTCCCTCTACGGCGAATTCCGAAAGCAGTGGCGGGCGTACGTCGAATGCTACGACAAGCTCGGAAGCAAAATCGACGACGTCAAAAAGGAGTACGAGACTCTGAAGGGCACGAGGACGAACATGGTCGAAAGGCCGCTCCGGAAAATTGAGGCCCTCAGGGAAAGCCAGGGCATTAACTCCGCGCCGGAATTCGCCGCGCCGGCTCTGAAGCCCGAAGACGAATAACTCTACTTGCCCGGGTGTGAAGTATGGAAACCTCCGGGCATAGCTCCGCCCGGAGGCAATTCATATTCGAATCGGAAACCCTTCCGGGGCGTTCCTAGAACTCGCAGAAAACGACTGACGAGATAACCGTCGTCCAGAGGCCGCTCTTGTCGCCGACGGCTGTCTGCGTCGTGTTGGTAGTCTTGACGATGTTCCCGCTTATGTCCCAGATGTCCTTCTGCTCGTCGTAGCTCTTGTCCGGATCGAACGGCGCGCCGAGAGTCGTCGCGAGCATATACGCGGCGAGGTCTTCGGCGTACTCACCGGCTATGGTGTCGTTCTGACCGTAGCTGTGATGCTCCGAGATATATCCGTGGCGCGAGGTGTCTTTCGGCAGGGCTATGCCCGTCGCGGCGGCAATGAGGCGGTTGGGCTCGTTGGTAGCGTTTTCGCTGATGACCACGTGTACGATCTGCCCCGGGAAGAGGTTCTTGAGCCCCTTCGAGCGCGGCACTAGCGTGCAGTGCGGGGGGAATATGCTGGATACCCTCACTAAATTAAATTCGGCGATTTTAGCGTCTCTCAACGCCATCTCGAAGCTCGTGAGCTTTTCCTTATGTTTTCCTACGCCCTTCGTGATAAAAGCCTTTTTTGGTAGAAGCAATTTGTATTCCCTCCGTAAAATTTAAGCGCTGTTCTTAAAATAAAAGCAGAATTTTCTACTATAAAACCCCCATTGTCAACATTCGCTCTTCGCGCCGCCTCTCGCGCCATCATATATGGCGGATATTGTTGCACATATGTGCCGGAATTTGTGCACATGCGGTAATTTACACACCAGCCGGGCAGGGCCTTTCGACGTAAGACCTTGAAATCACGCAATTCGTGCTTAGATTCAATACTGGCATAAAAATTGCTAATAATTCCAGGTAGAGATGATTGGCAAAAATTTAAACAGCGAGGTGAAGACATGGATATCAGAATAGCACAGTGCACGATCACGCCGTCCTGCGATTGTTCACCCGAGGTTTATGGATTCGACAAGGAAGCTCACTTGGAGTCGGTTCACGTTCCCGTTACATACTGGGGAGTATACTTGAACGACACCCGCGTTTCGGCAGTTTCGAGCAGGGAGCTCGCCGAGAAAACGAAGGAGTGGATGGAGAACTGGCTTACAGACAACCAATACTGATACCAACCAACACACCATACCTCTAAAGCCGTGTCCGTACGTAGCAATA
>JAGVLR010000252.1 GCA_020054175.1 Candidatus Dadabacteria bacterium | reverse complement strand
TAAGTCCCGCGCGAGATAACGGCTGCGGGAGTATCGGGGCTCATTCCCGAGTCTATGAGCTTCTGCATGTTCTCGGCGAGGTTCGTCACGCCCATTAAAAATACGACCGTTCCCATGCGCGCGACGATATCCCACTCTATGCCGGACTCGCTCTTCGCCGGGTTCTCGTGCCCCGTGACGACGGCGAAGGAAGACGCGAGATCCCTGTGGGTGAGCGGTATGCCGGCGTAGGCGGGCACGGCGGAGGCCGACGTTACTCCGGGCACGATCTCGAAATCTATCCCCTCGGCGGCGAGCACTTCCGCCTCCTCGCCGCCGCGGCCGAATATGAAAGGGTCCCCGCCCTTGAGCCTCGCGACTGTCCTCCCGCCGCGCGCTTTTTCCACGAGAAGCTCGTTTATCTGCTCCTGCGGCATGACCTTGTGCCCGGCTTTCTTCCCGACGCATATGAGTTCCGCGCCGGGCTTCGTGTACGACAAAAGCTTGGGGTTTACGAGGTAGTCGTGGACGACGGCATCGGCTTTGCCGAGGATATCCTTCCCCTTTACAGTAATCAGTCCCGGGTCGCCGGGGCCGCCCCCTATCAGATACACCTTTCCGTATTTTTTCATGCGCCTGAATCTAAAGAAAACCGAAGCGCCGGGGGGTTGTCAAGAAAGCCTCACAGGCTTCTGGAATGTGTTTGAATAAAGGGTATGATTATTTGTGTCAAAGCTTTATGTCCCGCCCGTCAAACTGTTATGATATGAGCGGGCGTAAGCAGAACACGACGGGAGGCTCCAAATGCTTGTCAAGGATTTCATGACCGCTGAACCTATCACGGTATCGCCCGGCGACGACGCCGAATCCACGCTCGATCTCATGAGGGGGCTCAACTTCCGGCAGTGTCCCGTGGTCGAAGGCGGGAACCTGGTGGGCATAGTCACTGACAGAAATTTGAGGACGGCGCTGGCCGCCGGAGGCAACCCGGCCGTGAAGGATATAATGGCGGCCAATCCTGTAACTATTCTCGACTACGCGTCCATCGAAGGCGCCGCGGAGATAATACGCTCGGGCAAGTTCAACGCGCTTCCGGTCGTCAACAACCGCAACGAGCTCGTCGGCATATTGACTGTCACCGACCTTCTCGACGCCCTTTTGAAAATGATGGGCTTTCACGAAAAGCCTGTCAGGCTCGAAGTGCGTATGCAGGACGAGACTAACATGTTCGACATACTCCACGCCATACAGCAGAACTCCGAAAAGGTCCTTTCGTTCAGCGCCGCTCCCGAAGACAGAAAGCACTACTACTTCTGGGTGGTGAAGTGCAACTTCGGCGAGCTCGAAAAGGCCCTTCGCCAGGAAAATATTCAGATAAGCACAGTCGTATCTTAAAAACGCACGCGGCATACGCCGGGGGTTGCCGCAAGAGCCCGGCGTGGCCCGCCGGGGAGGCTCTGGTATACTACCCCTGAGGCTGCCCGCATAGGGCGATTGCGTCACATGGAATCAGAGCACTACGAGCTCATACTCGACCACTTTAAAAACCCGAGAAATTACGGCGCCCTCGAAGACGCCGACGTCTCTTACGAAGAAGGAGTCCCCTCGTGCGGCGACCTCATCCGTCTGGATGTGAAAGTCGAGGGCGGGAAGGTGGCGGCCGTGAAATTCACAGGCAAGGGCTGTGCGATAAGCCAGGCTTCCGCGTCGATACTGACGGAGAAAGTGACAGGCATGGGCGTGACGGAGATCATGCGTCTCGACGACGGCGAGATGCTCGAATCCCTCGGCCTCACAGTCTCTCCGACGAGGTTCAAGTGCGCGCTTCTCGGATTAAAGGTGCTCAAGAAAGCGCTCCTTCAGAACGAGAAGGACAAGGCTGCCGGCGCGGCGGACGGCATTGAACGGTGAAGCGATGGAAAGCATACCGAGAATAGGAAAGAGGCTCGACCCTGTAAAAATCAGGGAAGACTTCCCGGTTTTCGCGCGCAAGGTGCACGGAAAGCCGCTCGTCTATCTCGATAACGCCGCCACGACGCAAAAGCCCCGCGAGGTGCTGGACAGCCTCGTCGATTACTACCAGGCGCATAATTCCAACATACACCGCGGCGTCCACACCCTCAGCTACGAGGCGACTCTGATGTACGAGGCCGCCCACAGGAAAGTAGCGGGATTCGTCGGCGCTCCCGACTGGAAAACTATAGTTTTCACCCGGAACGCGACAGAATCCATAAACCTCGTCGCCCACGCCTGGGGGCTCGGGAACCTTAAACCGGGCGACGAAATACTGATCACGATAATGGAGCACCACTCGAACTTCGTCCCGTGGCAGATGCTCCGGGACAGGCTCGGCGTCAAGCTCAAAATAGCGGGCGTCGACCCCGACGGCAGGCTCGACATCGGCGAGTTCGAAAGCCTCCTTTCCGAAAAAACTAAGCTTGTGTCCATGGTACATGCGTCGAATGTCCTCGGCACCGTAAACCCCGTAAAATAGATGACGGAAATGGCCAAAGCGCACGGCGCGCTCGTGCTTGTCGACGCCGCGCAGTCGGCCCCTCACATAAGGCTCGACGTCGAAGACCTCGGCTGCGATTTCCTGGCCGTCTCGGGGCACAAGATGCTCGCCCCTACGGGGACGGGATTTCTCTACGGAAGGGAAGAGCTCCTTGAGCGGATGGACCCGTTCCTCTACGGCGGCGACATGATTGAGAAGGTTACGTCCGAGCGCTCGACATGGAACGAGCTTCCGTGGAAGTTCGAAGCCGGCACGCCCGACATAGGCGGCGGAGTCGCGCTCGGCGCAGCCGTCGATTACCTTAGCACCATAGGCATGGACGCTATTGCCGCCCACGAAGAAGAGCTTTTAAACCATGCCCTCGAAAGGCTTTCGACCTACGACTGGGTCGAGCTCTACGGCCCCTCGGCCGAAGAGAGGGTAGGGGTCGTCTCATTCAACGTCAAAGGCGTGCATCCGCACGACGTCGCCGG
>JAGVLR010000189.1 GCA_020054175.1 Candidatus Dadabacteria bacterium | reverse complement strand
TTTTATTTTTCACACTGCTTGCCCTGGCCGGCCCGGGATTTATAAAGCGTATTAATCTCCCGGAGCGGTTTTACGGCTGCGAAGATTACAATCAGGAAGGACTCGGGATCTCATACGGGAGCAGAATATATCTTCTCCTGGCATGGATTTTCGCCGTAGTGTTCATACCTTTTATAGTCTCCAATCTATCGTCGCCGGTGCTCATATACAGGTACACGATAGCGGCAGCCCCGGCGTTTTACATCCTGACGGCGCGCGGAATCAGCGGCCTGAGAATGAATATTGCCATAGTGCTCGTGGTGGCTCTCATCGCGGGGCTTTCCTTTCCCGGGCTTAAGAGATACTATGTTGAGACGGAAAAGTACGATTGGCGCGAGGCCGCGAGGTATATACAGGAGCATGCCGGGCCCGGGGATTTCGTAGTGACCTATCCCAAATTCGAAGTGGAGCCGGCGGCCTATTATTTGAAGAGGGGCGATCTCAGGCTCGGGCAATTCTCGGAGGAGCTTTTCACCTATACCGGTATCGGGGACAATAACGTATGGCTCGTCGTATCGAGCCACAGGGGACTCGAGAAGAATATAATGAAGCTGAAAATGGCTTCACGGTTCGATTACGTATCGGAAACGGAATACAAGGGGCTCCACGTTTATAAATTCAGGGCAAAAGCGGAGTAGCCGGAGCGCCGCCGAAAGTAGTTATCAAAAGCATTTAATAACAGGAAGGAAACGTTGTCATGAATGAGGAAAAGGATTTCCGCTCAGGGTTTATATCGATTGTCGGGAGGCCGAACGTCGGAAAGTCGACGCTCGTGAATGCGGTCGTCGGGGAGAAAATCGCCGCCGTCTCGGACAAGCCCAACACAACCCGGAACAGGATTCTCGGCATAAGGAATCTGCCGGACGCGCAGCTCATATTCCTCGATACCCCAGGCATACACAAGGCGAGGGGAAAGCTCGGGAAGGTTATGGTGCAGACGGCCATGTCTGCCGTCAGGGAAGCCGACGTTATATTGATGATGGTCGAGATTAAAGAGCCCTTCGGGAGAGGAGACTCCTTCATAATCGAGAGCCTGCCCAAGCCGGCGATACTTCTCATTAACAAGATAGACAAAGTGAAAAAGGGCGAAATTCTGAAAATAATAGACCAATCGCGGAAGTACCAGGACAAATTCCTCGAAATCATTCCCATTTCGGCCGCTATGGCCGACGGGATTCCTGAGCTTCTGGCAGCCATAAAAAACCATCTCCCGCCGGGGCCGAAGTATTTCCCGGACGATATGATCACGGACCAGCCCGAGAGGTTTCTGGCCGCGGAGTTTATAAGGGAGAAGATATTCAACCTTACTCACCAGGAGATACCCTACAAAATAGCGGTTTCGATAGAGGAGTTCGAAGAGGTTCCCGAAAAACAGCTTCTCCACATCTCGGCGGTGATATACGTCGAGAGGGCTAATCACAAGGGGATCATCATCGGAAATGGCGGCGAAATGCTGAAGGAGATAGGGAGCCAGGCGAGGGCGGATATAGAGAGGGTACTGGGCTCGAAGGTGTTTTTAGAGCTATGGGTTAAGGTGAGCGAGAACTGGACGGACAGGGAAAACCTCATAAGGGATTTCGGGTACGGCAGCTGAGGTCGTGCGGTGGCGTCATGCAGCCTGTAGGTCAAAAGTGTGACCAGGTTCGTAGAGGGTTGACGTGATGGCCGGGTTGGGCCGACTCACTCTCCCCTGAATACGGGCTTTCTCTTCTCGGCGAAGGCCTTCTGGCCTTCCTTGTAGTCGGCGCTGTCCTGTACCTTTAGCGTCAATTCTTTAAGGAGCGCCTCATCCTCCGGGCTCATGACGAGGCTTCTTTGCCAGACGTTCGTCATTTCCTTCATAGCCTTCATGGAAAGGGGGGCGTTACCGGCTATCTCCTCGGCAAAGCCGTAAGTGAATTTTTCGAGCTCTTCGGGTTTGACCACGAAATTGACGAGGCCGATGGCGGCCGCCCTTTCCGGCTTTACCGGCCTTCCCGTGAGAAAGAGTTCTTTGGTATAGCCGGGGCCTATGAGGTTTAAGAATCTTCTTACGCCCCTGTAGGAATACACCACGCCGAGCTTGGCGGGAGGCATCCCGAATAGGCAGATATCGACGGATATTCTTATATCGCACGTGGCGGCTATTTCTAGGCCTGCGCCGAAGGCGTGACCGTTTATCATGGCTATAATCGGATAGGGGAAGCTTTCAATTGCGTGAATGGCCCTTGGGAGGGGGTTATCGCCCTCGAAGTTGCGTATCATGTCGTCTTCGCGGATGGCGGCTATGTCGTAGCCAGAGGAGAAGGCGCTATCACCCGCGCCGCGTATAACGACGCACCTTATCCTGTCCTCGTCCATGAGCCGTTCGAAGGTTTCCTCAAGCCCGAGCAGCATGGACGGCGTGACGACGTTCCTCTTTTCCGGAGTGTTGATGGTGAGCGTGCAGACGGCCCCGCTTTCGTTTATGAGGAGCTCCCGGGTTTCGGTCATCTGGATTCCGGTATTATAATAGATAAGGCCGAAAAAATAATCGTCCGGAAAATAATTGTCTGGAGCGAAGGCTTTGTCAAATAGGGTTTACGGGCCGGTTCCCTGACTGGAGCATTTCGGAAATATTAGTTATCTTTAATAGTTTATTAAGCCAGGAGAGTGACACCATGCCTCTTTTCGAATACGAGTGCGATAAGTGCTACAACAAGTATAACAGCGACATAGACGCCCTTGTGCCGAAGCTGAACAAGACGAACGCGGCCAGGGTAATGAAGGAAAATCCGGGGTTTCTGTATATAGAGGTCACGGACGCCGAGACGGGGAAGGAAGTTTTCGCGCTCGGGGAAAAGTCGAACTCGAGGGGGCCGAGGCGTTTTCGCTTCAAGCTCGAAAAGAACAAGGTACTTTACATGGAGCTCAAGAATTTCAGGTTCAGCCATCTCATATACGACTCGGGCGACGAGAAGGATCTTAAGTGCCCGCTCTGCGGAGATAAAGACGTGACGAGGGTGTTCTCGACGTTCAGGGCCATATTCGACGACAAGAGCAAGAGGGCTCCCGGGCCGAAGGACGAGCTCAGGTGGCACATGGAATACAAGCAACAGAAGGACGAGGAAATGAAGAACGACTGGGTCGGCCAGGAGCACCTCAACCAGTATTTCAACAGGTAATACCATAAAGACAGGGGGTAGAAATGCCGCTTTTTGAATACGAATGCATTCCGTGCAGAAAGAATGTCGAGGATTCCTTGAAGGAAATCCAGAAGAAGGCTACGAAGAAGCTCGTATCCGACCTCGTTAAAAAATACGACAATATAAACCACATCGGCGTCCTCGACCTGGATAACGAGAAGGTCCTGGGCGAAGGTGGAAAAAGGGACAAGAACGCCGTCGATCTGAACTTCTATCTGAACGACGGGTCGATTCTGGTTTTCGTGAACCTGCCGAAGAATTACCGCTTCTCGGAGCTTATATACGTCGAGGAAGACGAAAAGAAGGTCATATGTCCTTACTGCAAGACAAAAAAGGTCGAGAAAGTGGTTTCGAGCTTCGCCTTTACGAGCGACCTCTCGACGGACATGCCGAAACCCGACCTCGGGAACCTTCCGCCGTCTGTCAGGAACAGGACTTTCCTCGGAGAGTATATAGAAGAGAAGGACAGGCCGAAGAAGAACCGCTGATTAAATCACAAATCCACAGGGGCTCCCGCATCCGTGCGGGAGTCCACCGATTCAGCGCCGCTCGTTAAAGCAGCGCGATCACCCGTCGCTATTCCTGTACGTCTCGCTCGGCTTGCCGAAACGCCTTCCGAGCTCCTCGAATATATCCTCCGGCGTTATGCCGAAATATGAAAGCGCAATGAGGGAATGAAACCAGAGGTCGGCGGTTTCATATATAACCTCTTTCCGGCTTTCGTTCTTGGACGCTATTACGACCTCGCCCGCTTCCTCGGAGATTTTTTTTAGTATCTTGTCGAGACCCTTCTCGAAAAGCCCGCTTACATAAGACCCCTCGCGCGGGTTCCGTCTCCTGTCGTCGACGACGTTCCATACGTCGCGGAGGGTTTTGTCTTCCGCGCCTGTGCCCGAGCCGAAGGCCGGGGATGTTCGCTCGGCCCCGTCATACGGCGTGAAAAAGCAGGTCCTTTGCCCTGTGTGGCAGGCGACCCCTTTCTGGTCGACGAGCACGAGAACGGCGTCCCTGTCGCAGTCGAAATATATCCCCTTCACATCCTGCACGTTTCCGGATTCCTCGCCCTTCATCCAGAGCTGCCCCCGGGACCTGCTCCAGAAATGAGTCCGCCCGGTTTCGATCGTCTTTTCGAGCGCCTCCCTGTTGGCGTAGGCGAACATCAGGACCTGCCCGTTCTGAAAGTCCTGCACTATGACCGCTGCCAGCCCTTTTTCGTCGTACTTAACCTGATCCAGGTCCATGTCGTTTCCTCCGGAAACTATAATACTAACCAAATAGGAATCACTTTCCGAGTGCCGGGGCCCCGCGGCTTTACATAAGCGTCTTCATCCCTTATATTTATAGTCCTGAACCGGTTTTCATAACAAGGGGGCGAACATATGGCAAGAGTAACTATTGAAGATTGTCTTGAAAAGGTGGTAAACAGGTTTGCGCTCTCGGTCGCCGCGATGAAAAGGGCCAGGCTGCTCGTCAAGGGAGCCCACCCGCTTTCGGAAGAGACCGACAACAAGCACGTCGTAACCGCATTAAGAGAGATAGCGGAAGACAAGGTAAAGGTCGTTTATCCCGTAGGCCAGGACCAGTACTAGGATTTATTTCCTCCTTAAATCCGGGCGGCCACGGGCGATGGTCTTGAGTCAATGCCTTCAACCGGCACAGTTCCGGACATCTTAGGTCGGACTTGCGTACCATGTTGCCGGATATATTCTCACAAAGGGTGTGCGGGGAATGATTCGGGCCGGTATAGACACCGGGGGCACATTCACCGACTTCGTCTTTTACGACGGCAAGAAGCTTTACTCCTACAAAATTCCATCGACCCCGGATGATCCCTCCCGTTCGATAATATCGGGACTTGTGCAAGTTCTCGGGGATAAATTTCATAACGTCGAAATCGTCCACGGCACGACTGTAGCCACGAACGCGCTCCTCGAAAGGAAAGGGGCCAGGGTCGCGCTCGTTACGACCGCAGGCTTCGAGGACGT
>JAGVLR010000142.1 GCA_020054175.1 Candidatus Dadabacteria bacterium | reverse complement strand
GCCCGAGAAGAAACCGGTAAAGACTCCGGAGCCTAAACCGGAAAAGAAAGAGGTTAAAAAAGAGACTCCGGCCCCGAAGAAGGAGCCCGAGAAAAAACCCGAAAAGGAAGTAAAGAAAGAGGTCGCAAAGAAGCCGGAGCCTACGGAAAAACCCAAGGCCCCGGAAAAGAAAACGACGGCCAAGGCCGAGAAGAATCTCGAAAGCGAGAAGAGCAAGGTCCTTCAGGATTTGAAGCGGCAGAAGGTGCTCGATAACCTGAAGCGAGAGCCCTCCGAAGAGCCCACGGAAATGGAAGAACCCATGGGCGAGGAGCAGAGGCTGGCGATGGCGGATACCGAAGGCATACCGGACAAGCCGGCAGGCGCGCCGGGCGAATCGTCCTCCCGTTCAGGCAGCGGTGGCGGCGGTCGTGAGGGCGGGGGTGGAGGAGGAGGCTCGGCCGTAAATCCTGTTCTGCTCGATATATACAAGAAGAAAGTGCACCAGAGAATAAGACGCAACTGGCGCATACCGCCGGGCGTTCCCACGGACGGGAATCTCGCGACATTAGTGTTCTTCAAGGTGGACGGAGCGGGAAGGGTATTCGACGTCAGGGTCAGCAAGTCCTCCGGCAACTCCGCATTCGACCGGTTCTCGGTAGACGCCATACAAAAGTCGGCGCCCCTTCCGGTCCCGCCGTCCGAGTTCGCGGCGCAGGCGGAGAAGGAAGGGATGGAAATTACCTTCTACAACAGGCCTTATTAGGGGCGAACGGTTAATCTGTTTTAACTCCCCACGGAAGATAAATGAATCTCATACTCGTAAGACACGGAGAGACTGACTGGAACAGGACAGGCAGGTGCCAGGGGATTTCCGACGTGGTCCTTAACGACAACGGCAGGAAGCAGGCTCTCGAGCTCGGCCTTTATCTTAAAGGCGAAAAAATCTCGGCCGTATATTCGAGCGATCTCGTAAGGGCGGTTTCCACAGCCGAGGAGATAGCGAGGCACCACGGGCTTACGGTCGAGATAGACAGCGACCTCAGGGAAATGGACCAGGGTGATTTCGAGGGGCTTTTGTTCACGGAGATAAGGGAAAGGTACGCGGATATCATGACGCAGTGGCGCGACAGCCCGGAAACCATCAGGATACCGAGCGGAGAGTCGCTCGCCGAGGTCCAGGAAAGAGCGCTCCGGGCGTTCGAAAGGCTTTGCGAGCGTCACGACGGGGAGACTATAGTCGCGGTGAGTCACAACCTCACCATTACGACACTTCTCTGTGAATTTACGGGCATAGGCCTCTCGGGCTTCCGAAGCTTCGGCATTCAGGCGGCCTCGCGAAGCACAGTTCGTCTCTCGGGAGGAAAGGTCGTGGTCGTCGATCTGAACGACATCTCTCACCTCACGCCCATCGAATCCCTGCCGCATTTCTGAGCCTTTCGCGCGCGCCCTTTTCTTGTAACTCCGGTTAATCTGTGGTGTAATTTCGTGGTGCAGATATGAAAGAAGACATACAAAGAGTAGTGCTCGAATCAGTAGAAAACATAGGCAAAAAAATAAACCTGTCCGATCTTCCCGTCGAGGTCGAAGTAGGGATTCCGAAGCGAAAGGAATTCGGCGATTTCTCGATCAATACGGCCATGATACTGGCGAAGAAGATGGGCGAGAACCCGCGCAAGGTTGCGGAGCTGATAATCGAGAACCTCCCGCCCGAAAGCGAGCGCCTTTTTAAAAAGGTGGATATAGCAGGGGCGGGCTTCATTAATTTCTTCGTCAGGGAAAACGCGATCGTCGACAAGCTCGCCGAGGTCGAAAGGCTCGGCGAGAGCTACGGCGCCTCCAATCTCGGAGGCGGGAAAAAAGTCCTCCTCGAATTCGTCAGCGCAAACCCCACGGGGTTTCTCCACATCGGGCACGCGCGTAACGCCGTCGTCGGAGACGTCGTATCGAACATACTCTCCGCATCGGGATACGACGTGACGAAGGAATTCTATATAAACGACGCCGGGCGGCAGATGGATCTACTCGGCGAGTCCGTTTACGCAAGATACCGCGAGCTTTTCGGCATAGACGCCGGGGTACCTGAAGGTGGCTACAAGGGCGATTACGTAAAGGAAATAGCCGCCGCCATTATGGCTGAAAAGGGCGACGCGCTCATTCCGTCCGATAAATTCGCCGAGTCTGTGGCATACTGCAGGGAATACGCCGAGAAGACGCTGCTCGATTCCATCAAGACCGATCTGGCAGAAGCCGGCATCCGTTTCGACGAATGGTACAGCGAAAGAAAAGAGATACACGGTCTCTCTTCCTCCGGTGGACCGAAGAGGCTTAACGAGATAAAAGAGCGGCTCCGCGAGAAAGGCGCATTAGAAGAGAGGGAAGGCGCGCTCTGGTTCGCGGCGACACGCTACGGGGATTCACAGGACTGGGTCATGATAAAGAGCGACGGCAGCCCGACCTATTTCCTCGCCGACATCGCCTACCACGCCGACAAATACCAAAGGGGATTCGGCGGCATAATAAATGTGTGGGGGGCGGACCATCACGGCCACGTATCTAGGCTCAGGGCTGCGCTTAGGGCCCTCGGATACGACGATTCGGCGTTCAGCGTGATACTCATTCAATTCGTGAGGCTCATGCGGAACGGCGTCGAGGTCGCCATGTCGAAGCGCTCGGGGAGCTACGTCACGATGAGAGACGTCCTCACCGAAGTCGGCCCCGATGTCATGAGGTTTTTCCTCCTCATGAGGAGCTCCGAGAGTCATCTCGACTTCGACCTCGAGCTCGCCCAGAAAGAATCGAGCGAAAACCCGGTCTTCTACATTCAATACGCTTACGCCAGGATAGCGAGCATATTCAGAAAGGCGGACGGCGAAGATCTTAGCGCTTCCGACGAAGCTCTCGGCCTCCTGACGGAGCCCGACGAGATAGACCTTATAAAAAAGCTACTCCTTTATCCCGAAGTCGTGGCCGACAGCGCGGAAACGCTCGCGCCGCACAAGGTCGCATATTTCCTCCAGGAGCTTGCAGCGGATTTTCACAGTTATTACAATAAACACAGGGTAGTCGACGACGACAGGGCACTCAGCGGCGCAAGGCTTTATCTGATAAAGAGCGTCCGCACCGTTCTCAGTAACGGACTCGGGCTCCTCGGTATATCGGCCCCCGACAGGATGTGACGCATGAGCAGGAACAATTCCTCCGGAAAATCGCGCATACTCGCATTCTTCGTTGCGTTCGTGATCTTATTCATTGTCGTCTTCGGAGTCGGAGTCTTTGTCGGGAAGGGACTTAACAAGGATAACTTCCAGACTACGCGCTCTTTCAACGAGCCTCCGCCCCCGCCTCCGGCCGCACCGCCGGGCGACGAATTCGCGGAGGTCGAAGAATCTCCTGTAGAGAGTCCCGAGCTTCCTTCGGAAGAAGAGCCTCTTCCCGAAAGCCTTGCCGTGGAGGAAGAAACGCCGCCGGTGGAAGACGCAGTTATCGCGAAGGCCGCTCCGTCGCCAAAGCCCGTACAGACGCCTGCACCCAAAACCCCAGCGCCCAAAACTCCCGCACCCAGGACTCCCGCACCGCCGCCCGCCCCTACGCAGGACTTGAGGGCCGAGCAGCTCGCCGAGATAGCGCGGAGCGTCGCCGAAGAGAAAAGGGCCGCCGAAGCAGAGAAGGCAAAACCCACTCTGAAACCCCTGATGCCGAAGGTGGATCCCGGTGGAAACTACACCGTGCAAATCGGGTCCTTTCAGGATCAAAAACAGGCGAACAGCCTTGCCGGTGCTTTGAAAGCGAAGGGATACCCCGCATTCATCAAGGCCATGGCAACCCCGGACAACAAAAGCTGGTACAGGGTCAGGGTCGGGACGTTCAAGAATGTCGAAGATGCGAAAGCATACGGTGACAGTCTTAAAAGAGCCGAGTCTCAGGTCGAGATCGTGTTCATCACCGTCAACAATTAAACCCTGGCATCCCCCGGGCGGGATGCGTCTTCAGGCCTGCTTATGAACGTGATGAAAGACGCAAAGCACCTCATTCCCCCCGCGATAACGCTTGCACTCCTGTTATCCGTCCTCGTCCCGTTCGTTCACGGGGCCCCAAAAGACGGCGTCCATACACTCGAATTCAACGCGCAGGGAGGCCGCGTGCGCGTGTTCCTGCCGGACGACCTTTCCGCGGGAGACAGGGTATCGTCTTCATTCAGAATATATCCCGACGGGACGACGGCCGAAGCCAAAGAAAAGAACTCGGCGCTTCTGAGCGGCCTCATAATAGAGACGAGCTATTTCAACGCCCCTGTCAGCGATGGCTCGATCACGTTCGAGGTCCCGAAGAATGCTGGCGGAAGCACACTGGTCTTCGCACTGGTCGGCAAAGACGGAAGGAGGCTCGGAAGCTCCCGCGTTCCGGTAAGGTTCCCGGAGCAGGGCACGCGGAGGCCCGAAAAGCCTACGCCCTTTGATTACCAGTGCCCGGTCGTGGGCCAGGCGGGCCGCCTGATAGAGATAAAAGGCCCCTTCGACGGCGACTTCGCCACGACGGATTTTAAAGTCGGGGGAGTAAAGCCGTTCGTTCTTTCGGAGTCTCCGAGAAAGCTCGTTTTCGAGAGCCCGGCGGAAGTCTCGGGAACAGTAGACCTCATTCTCAACGAGCAGGAGGTGGTCGTCAACCGTCCCTACACCTGCCTTCAGGTCGTAAAGATAGACGAGAAGGGCGTAACACCAGTCAGGAGCTCTCATACCGATTCCACCTTTGTAACGGAGACGGCGGTCAGGGAAGAAGCCCTGCCGCCTGTGAAGCAGTCGCTCTCTTTCGACAGTATAAAAACCGAGGAAACCCTTTCCGGCCCTCCGCCCGAAGGCGCGCCGGAGCTCGCCGTCACTGAAAACTCCGGGCCTGGGAATGTGAACGATGCGCCATCTTCCGCGGCGGGCACGCCTGACGGCCGGAAGGCTGTAATAATAGCAAGGCAGATGGATGCTCGAATGCACTCGCGGCCAATCTTGTCGCGGCGAAGCCCGGGCGAGCGGGAAGCCAAGCCGGCGGCTTCCGCACCGGTAGAAACTGAAACCGCCGAAGTAATTGCCGCCGCGCCCGGCGGCGACCTCGTCGAAAAGCCGCTCGAAGAGATTGAGCCCGATATATCCCCTGCCAAACCTGAATCAGACACGGGTTCCGGAAGCGCTTCGAGCGACGCCCCCGGTTCGCCGCTCACAGGCGACATAGCGCTCAAGGCCGGGATAGTCGACGGCCAGATGCTGGCTTTATATAGCCCGGCGGCCGGGAAGCGCGGGGTCAATCCGATCAAGGCTTCCCCCGCGAAGAAGACTTCCGCGAAAAAAGGATTCTCCGTGCAGGTAGCGTCACTCCGTTTTTCCGACGACGCCGATCTTCTAGCAGCGGAGCTCAGAAAAAAAGGATACGACTCCTATGTCGTTCCCGTCGACGTGCCGGGCAAAGGGAAGCTTTACAGGGTGCGGATAGGCGCTTTCAAGGCAAGAAAAGAGGCCAGCTCCTACGCGGCAGGCCTAAAGAAAAAGGACCCTGTCTTTAAATCGGTGTTCGTCGCCGAAAACGATTGAGAGGCCGCAGACCCTCCCTCGGAGGGCTCATCCCGTCCTTGCCTGCGGGAGCTAAAACGGATATTGTTATTCATTCTTTAAATCAGGTTTTGTAACAGGAATAGCTGCTTATATGACTAACCCCGAAGAGATCAGAGAAAGGTCTAAAAACAAGAAAGGCCCGGAGTCCACGAAGCTCCTCGGGAGCGGAATAAAGACATGGTGGCTTCTCCTGATGCTGCCCATAGAAGACTATCTCCTGAAAATTAAAGTCCACCCGAACGTGCTGACTGTCTCGACTCTCCTCGTGGCGGCGATAACGGGCCTCGCCTACCACTACGGATGGATATTCGCAGGTGGAGTGCTGGTTCTCGCGGGCTCGACGTTCGACATATTCGACGGACGCGTCGCCCGGGCCCAGGGCCTCAGCAGCGAGAGCGGGGCGTTCTTCGATTCCTGCCTCGACAGGTTCTCCGAAGCATTCATATATCTCGGTCTCCTCAGCCTTTACCGGGATTCCATATTCGCCTATGTGGTATTTCTCATACTCGTCTCGACGACGATGGTGAGCTACACGAGGGCCCGCGCCGAAGGGCTCGGCGTAAAGTGCGAGCTCGGCGTCATGTAGCGTACTGAAAGGGTCGTCTACCTGGGCGTCCTTTCCGTATTCAACTTCCTCGGCAATATCGTCGCGGGCTGGATGGGATTCGCTCCCGCCGATTATCTCCTTAAGCTGTCCCTGATTTTAATGCTAGTCTTCTCGTCCTATACCGCTATACAGAGGATGTTCCATGTCATGTCGGAGCTCAGGAAGAGGGACGTCCAAAAGAGCATCGGGCCCCAGGCCGGGGCCTGAAGCGTCTTAACACGGCTTCCTCAATGCCAATGTGAAGCAGCCTCGCAGTCTCATCCGGATTTTTATTGTGGTATCCACTAGCTGCCTTCATCATTACCTTTTTTGAAGCAATTCGCCCTGCCTGACATTTGCTAGGAGGCGAATTCACAGGTATAAATGATAGGCTTCAAATAGAGGGTGCGCCTTACCCGGCGAATCCTGTCATTTCGAACCCGCAAAAAACTCTCGTTTCCACAGGCAGGAACCATATGCCCAGAAGGGAAGATATAAAGACCATACTCCTCATAGGCTCGGGCCCCATCGTCATAGGCCAGGCCTGCGAATTCGACTACTCGGGCACACAGGCGTGCAAGGCCCTCAAGGAAGAGGGATACAGGATCGTCCTCGTCAACAGCAACCCGGCGACGATCATGACTGACCCCACGTTCGCCGACCGCACATATATCGAGCCCCTGGTTCCGGAAATCGTCGAAAAGATAATCGAGAAGGAAAGGCCCGACGCGCTCCTGCCGACGCTCGGCGGCCAGACAGCGCTAAACCTCGCAGTCGATCTCGCCGAATCGGGAGTGCTCGACAAATACGGCGTCGAGCTCATCGGTGCGAAGCTCCCTGCAATAAAGAAGGCGGAGAACAGGGAGCTCTTTAAAGACGCCATGCTCAAAATAGGACTCGATGTCCCGAAGAGCGGTGTCGCCCATACGATGGAAGAGTCGTGGGCCGTTATGGAGCAGGTCGGATTCCCAGTAATTATCCGCCCCTCGTTCACGCTCGGCGGCTCCGGCGGGAGCGTCGCATATAACAGGGAGGAGTTCGAGGAGTTCGCGAAATCCGGCCTCGACTTAAGCCCCGTAAGCGAAATACTCATAGAAGAATCGGTCCTCGGCTGGAAGGAATACGAGCTCGAAGTCATGCGCGACGGCATGGACAACGTCGTCATAATCTGCTC
>JAGVLR010000123.1 GCA_020054175.1 Candidatus Dadabacteria bacterium | reverse complement strand
GCCGGTTAACGTGGCCGCGGAGGTCAACGGCGAGGATATCAGCGCTGCGGACTTCGCCATCATGCGCGACATAATAAAGGCGCAGGTCAGTCCCGATACGGAGTTGACCCCCGACCAGATGTCCCAGCTTAACGTCATAACCCTGAACCAGCTAATCAACACGAAGCTCCTGGCCCAGAAAGCAAAAGAGCTCGGGCTCCGGGTAACGGACGAAGAGCTGATAGAATCCATAACCTCGAACCCGGCCTTCCAGATAAACGGCCAGTTCGTGGGCGGCGAGATGTTTGCCAACTTCATCCAGCAAACGAGGAACCAGTCGGTAGGCGATTTTGAAGAAACCTACAGGGAAGAGATGCTCGCCGATAAGATGTCGGAGATTATTCAGAACACTGCCGTCGTCACCGACGAAAACATCCTCAACACTTATACAATGGAGAACGAGAAGGTAAATATCGCCTATATCCAGCTCTCGGCGGCAGATTTCGTCAGCGGGGAAGCCCCGGGCGAAGACGAGATAAAAGCCTATTACGAAAAGAACAAAACCAGCTTCGCAGCTCCCGAAACGAGGAAGATCAGATATATTAAGCTCTCCCCCGAAACCTTCGAAGCCGGCATAAAGATCACGGACGAAGAGATAAACTCTTATTACAACGCGTATTCCGACGAGTTTCTGACGGAAGACGGCAAAGTCCGCCCGCTCGAAGAGGTTAAGGGAGACGTGGAAGCCAGGCTGAGAGCGGGGCGCGCCGAGTCCGCGAGGCAGAAGCTCTCGGGCGACACGGCAAGCGCCTCGGCGAAATCGGTCGACGCCGTAGCGGCCGAATATTCGGCCGGGCCGGTGCTCGAAGCCGGGCCGTTTAACGTCGGCGCCATTCTGGAAGATATTCCCCCGATAATAACGCGGAGGGCCTTCAGCAACGAATCCGGGCAGACGTTCCTCACCCCGGTCGGCAGCGCCGTATGGGCCGCCGAGGTCACAGAAATAATTCCCCAGCGCGAGCAGACCTTCGACGAGGCCAGGGAAAAAGCGACTCTGGCATTAAAGCAGGAAAAAGCGGCTGCGGCTGCGTCCGCGAAGACTGCGGAGATCGTCCAAAAGCTGAACGAGGCCGGAAGGGCTAACCTTCAGGCAGAGGCGAAAGAGCTCGGGCTCGAGATAAAAGAAACGGGCTACTTCTCCAGAAGGGACAACATACCCGGAATAAACTCGGCAGAGCTCAGGGCGGAAGCCTTTCAGATAGACCCGCAGCTCGCGGTCTCGAAAAAGGTCTATACGAACGGGAGCATTTTTTATATAGTGTCGTTTAAAGATAAACAGGGCGTTTCCATGGATGATTTCCAGCAGAAGAAAGAGGAAATCAAAACGCTTCAGCTCGACCGCCAGCGTGCAGAAATCATGCAGAACTGGCTTCAGGACATGAGGCGGAGAGCCGAAATAATTCCTAACGCCCAGTTATTCCCGTCTCAGGGATAAAACGCACAAGGGAGCAAACGGCGACATTGTCTAAGAGAGCACTTGTCATCGGTTCCGACCGGGATTACTGCTACGTAATCAAGGAATTCCTGGAGCTGAGAGAGCTGTATACGACGGTGGTCTTGAACTACAAGGACGGTCTCGACAGGCTGTTTTACGAAAAGCCCGACCTCACGGTTCTCGAGCTCATAGACCAGGAGCTGAGCCCCGCTCTTCTGACCTCGCTGAGGGCCTCGAACGACTTCGAAACACTCGATTTCGGGGCCGGCATCGCTCCGGCGCCCGGGCGAAAGCCCATTCTCATATTCGACGACAAGAACCGGATCACTTCCCTCTTCGACTTCATCAAGCAGAACTATTCCGGGAAACCCCCGGCCAAAGAGCCGGCGAACACCGAGAACGAGGGCAACCTCAGATCGACGTTCTTCCCATGCCTCCTTGCGGACATATACGAGAAAAAGAAAACGGGCGTGTTATCCGTCGAGTCGAACTCGAATCTCGAAATTTATTTCACGAACGGCGTTCCGACTTTCGCCGAGGGCGGCGACGTCGAAACAGCGATAGGGCGCATACTCCTCGACAGGGGAAAAATCGACCGCGAGAGCTACGAAAAGGCGATAGACATTTCGTCGAGCACTAATCAGAAATTCGGAGAGGTCCTCTTCGGCATGGGGATAACATCCCCGCACGAGCTCAACAGTTATCTGGAGCTCCAGATAGAGGAGAAGATACTACGGGGGTTTTACTACCTCCAGGGCCGTTACGGATTCCGGAGCGGCGCGAATTCCCCGGGCGGCTCGGTCTCGTATCATCTCAATCTTCCGAGGCTCGTGTATGAGGGGATAAAAAGATACGTAGACGTCGAGGACCTCGAAGACAGGAACCCCGCCGTCGAAGTAAAGCCCAGGCTTAAATCTGAAGTCAACAACCTCGGGCTGAAATCCAAAGAGCTGAGGTTCGTCCAGCTCTTAAAACCGAGGGCGTATCTGAAGGAAATACTCGAAGCCTCGCGTCTCGAAAAAGACGAAACACTGAAGCTCCTCTACTTCCTCTCTCTCTTCAGGCTGGTCGCAATCCCCGGCCTTGCCGT
>JAGVLR010000134.1 GCA_020054175.1 Candidatus Dadabacteria bacterium | reverse complement strand
TGATATCGTCGTCCACGTAATAAGGATTATCCTTCACCGGCTTGCCGTCCGTTGTCATTCGGATTATCTTCCCCTGAAGTGAGTCGAGGCTCTGGCTTCCGCTGTACACGTCCTTATGGAGATCGCTCCAGATACGCCCGTCCCCTACGCCAGCATATAAAAAGCCGTCCTCGACCTGGCACGCGCCTATCTGATGAGACGGGTTCGTGTATTCGTCCGAGAATATTTGAGTGAACGCGGTTTTCGAAACAGGCTCGAGAGAAAAAGTGCCGGGCAAGGAATCGAACCTCATTATATTATTTCGGAGAATCCCTTTCTCATCCTGATAAGCGAAGGTCACAAACACATACCCCTTCGAGGAATCGAGGCATATGCCGGCAAGCCCCGCCTCTCCTGATTGTGCGGGAAGCTCTTCGAGCGGCTTCAGCTCGAAAAACCCTTCAGCGAAAGTGTGCACCGTCCTGTCATTTGTCACGACCTTAATCCTGCCGCGAAGCTCGGTGACAAAGTAAAGCGGGTCCTTCGGCCCGGTCCCCGGCTCCGGAACGAATGCGATAGCGGTAGGGAAATGGTAGCCTTCGGTATCTATTTCGATTGCGAAATCTTCAAGGAGAGTCCAGTCGTCTTTCCAGCCGTATGGCTCTTCCCCGGCGTATGCGAGGGCAGCCACGAGGATAAATATCAGGGATAGAGACTTCATGCCGGTCAAAATATATCACACAATTATATCCCGACCACAGACAAAGAACGAAATTTCAGGGTAGGGAATCTAACCCTTCTTCGGGCGCCCCAAGAAAACGATAACGATGACCAGCGCCAGGCCAAGCCCAATTAGAAAGCTGTATACCATGTGCCTGTATCTCAGCTCCGGTATGTAGCTCGTTATCGAATCCCAGGCCGTCCTTTTCATTTCGCTTTGAAAGCTTGTGTCTTTCCCTATGAGAAAATCCGTAATCGCTACGGCCTCGTCATCCGTAAGCCCCACATTCGGCATAATGGAGTAAGGATTATCGAATTTCGGCTCGAGTATGTGATACTTCACCCAGATATTAATCCTGTCCATACCCTTACTTTCGAGGACTTCTTTCCGCGCATCCTTGTAGCTTTTGTACGGCTCAATATCGAGCGAGTCGAGCGAGAAGGTATTCTGCACGTATGTGGGCGAGAATAGTTTACTCTTAAGGCGTGCGACCATCTGTTTCCTGTCGAGATTCGGTCCCGCCGTGCCCCATCCGTTTTCGCCGAGCGTGTGGCATCCGTAGCATCCGCGCGCTTCCAGAAGCTGCTGCGGATCTCTTTCGTTCTCGAATGTGTGGGGGTGCGCTCCGGGTCCGGAATACTTTACTTTAAGGATAGGGCTTCTCCCATCTTTGAACGGCAGTATAGGCGCTAGATACAAGCCGTCAGGACCTACAGCGAGGCCGGCAAACACCTGAAAAGAGGAGCCCCTGTATTTTAAGAAATAGTCCGGCACAGATGCTAACTTGCCGGCCCCGAAATCGTAGTCGAGCATCATTACTCCCCGTCCGGGATCTTTTATCGGATCCGTATCCGGGTCTCCGCAGAGGGTAACGTAAAACTTCCGGGCAAATCCGGCCGGCAAAGCCTCCGACGCGCACCGCGCGAAATCCATCTGCGCCACGCCCTGCGCCGGGAAAAACACTGCAAGCGCGTTCGTGGAAATGCTCATGTCAGAGCCGTCCCAGCCGTAATTCACCCCTCCACTAATTTCTATAAACCTGTCGACGTTCTTGCCGTTGTCGGCGACGAAAACCCGGCCGTCCACAATGCTGAGACCAAACGGATTTCGGAAGCCCGAAGCCCATACATAATTCCTCGCCTTCTTTACATCGTCGTCGACGTAGTATGGATTTGTCTTTATCGGCTTTCCATCGAGCGTCATGCGGAGCACCTTTCCCAGGAGCGAATTTATATCCTGGCTCTTCTTCCGCAGGCCGCCTGTCGCAAATGCGTCGCCGACGCTCACATAAAGCTGATTGCCGTGAACCTGACACGGCCCTATCTGGTGCGAAGGCGCAGATTGTTCTTCGACGAAAACCTCCGTGAATGCGGTTTGCGAAACGGGCTTCAGAGAAAACGTCCCCGGCTCGGATTCGAATCTTACCATGTTATTCCTGAGTATCCCTTTTTCATCCTGATAGGTGAACGTGACGAAAACGTAGCCCGACCCCGGGTCGAGGCATATACCGGCCATGCCCATTTCCCCACCGAAAGAGGGCAGCTCCGCTCTCGGGACGAGCGTGAAAAAATCTTCGGCGAATGTATGAACAGACCTGTCGTTGGCGACTACTTTCACTTTTCCCCTGAGCTCGGTGACGAAATAAAGCGGGTCTTTGGGCCCATTGCCGGGCTCGGGAATGAAAGCTATGGCGGATGGGAAATGGTAGCCCTCTGTATCTATCTCTATTGAGAAAGTCTCCTCAAGCGTCCAGTCGGCCTTCCAGTCGTAAGGCTCCTCCCCGGCATTGGCGAAACTGGCCGTAAGCATTAAAATTAGAAACAAAGGCATCATATAGATCAATTAATTCACTATACAATTCTACACACACCGGCGGAGAATTGCACGAGCCTCGAAATATGAGCGAAACCCGAAGTTACCCGCCAGACCGGAGCTTTGAAGAATGATGCCGCACCCTTAATACGCATCTTCTGTTCATGCATATACAAGAATTAAATATCCGTTGATTACGCGGTCCCGGTCATATTTCCCATGCCGGCAGGGGTTAAATGGGTTTATACTTTACGGGCGGGGAAAAACATGGGAGAGAAGAGACAGTCGAGACGACTTCCGTACCGTAAGCGTATAAGGCTCGGAAAGGACGAGCCAAAGTACATGGGCTACGCCTCGAACATCTCGGAAAGCGGACTGGAAATCGAATCGCGGAATCTCTATCCGCCCGGCACCAGAATAGTAATCAGCTTCCAGGAAGACCTCGGCACGGAAGACAGCGCACCCGAGGCCAGAATAGAAGGCATTGTGAAGTGGTCCACGAGAACGCTCGGAAGCCAGTCCGGCAACATGGGCATACAAATAGCCGAGGATTTCGAGCAGGCAGTAAAACGCATATATACCGAGCGGATCAAAAGACTTACCAAATAGCGCGTATCTTTATCTCGGAGCGTAGGCGATGTTCTGAAGCCAGAAATCTATTACGTACTCAATCCGGGCGAGCAGAAGAGGCCTGTACTTGTCGAGATCCGGCAGGTGCACCCACCTGCATTCGATTATCCCTTCCGAATACTGAGGCGAGACGTCCGAATCCGCGCCGCGGTAATGAACGAGATACCAGTTGGTCTTTTTAAGGTATTTGGTCTTATCGTATCTCGTAGTGTGCCACGTCGAAACGAGCTTATCCTTGACCGTGAGCTTCCCCCTGTCGAGGCCGGTCTCTTCGCTTATCTCCCTGAGAGCCGTATCCACCGGGTCCGTATCCAATTCGAAACGGCCTTTTGGAAGGTCCCACTTACCGCGCTTGAATATTAGGAGGATGTGATAATTGTCGTTGTAAACCAGTCCCCCGGCGGATTTTATCCTCGGAAGGTTGAGCGTCTTGGCTAATGTAAATTCTTCATTCATTTGATGGGTTCGTTAAAACCTCCTGAGCATTTAGTTTATTTTCGTCCGCCATCTCTTTCAAGACGGAGTACTGGAGCTTGTTGAGGCCGCTGAACGCGACGCCGTTTATCTCTATGCTATGGGTCTCGGTTACGTCTTCTCCGGTGAGCGGAACGAATTTATCGTCCCCATAAGTTCTAATTACGTAAAGCATGGAAGTAAGCCTGGACGTTTTCCGCGAGTTGGCGTTTAGCAGTATCCAGGGCGACTTTTCCGAGGCTGTATAGTCGAACATCTGCTCCTTATATTTAGTGAACGTCTCCCACTTCTTCCGGGCGTGAAAGTCGTTCTCCGAGAACTTCCAGAACTTGAGCGGATCCGTAAGCCTCTCCTGAAACCGGTATAGCTGATGCTCAGGGTCTACCGAAAGATAAAACTTAATGAGTAGCAGCCCTTCGTCTATGAGGTTATGCTCCCAGTCGAGCACCTTGTGTATGAAGTACTCGTACTGCTTCTGCGTGCAGTAGCCCATAGTCGGCTCTATGAGGGCGCGGTTATACCACGAGCGGTCGAAAAATACCATCTGCCCAGGCTCGGGGAGGTGCTGCTCGTAACGGTGAAACCAGTACTTCGATTCCTTCGGAGTCGGTACGCCGAGATCGACGATCCTGTAGTATTTCGGCATCAGGTTCTGCGTGAAGCGAATTATCGTCGAGCCCTTTCCGGCGGCGTCGCGGCCGTCAAAACATATACAGACCCTCTGCCCCAACTTGGCAACTTTCTGCTGCATGGTTAGAAGCTCGAGCTGAAGACGCCTCTTCTCGACATAATAGTCTTTCAAGCTTATCCCGTCGTAGGGCGCTTCTATTTTGGTGATTTCTTTACCTGTCAGCTTCTTCATTAAACATCACCTCTGAATTTTTAACGCGAAAGTCCTGATGGCATCCTGCGTATCGTCATTGGCGCGGCTGATCCGGATAAACCTCCGGGACACGTCTTATCCCGTCCAGGCCCGGTAAATGCATTTCATACATATTAGAGTTACACTCGGGCAGGCCAAAATCAATTCGCGATAATTATATTAAATGAGGCCGATTTTTTCAATTTAAGAAGGAACAGTACGATGCCGAGAAGACTCTAAAAATGATATCAGCACCAAGGCGATAAAAACCGGCCGATAAAAATTATCCTTTCATGCTGGTTGATTATGCGCTATGATTACATTAGCGTTAACACATATTAAGAACGTGTTAAGTACACGAATAAGGCATCAGACATGACGGGCATGCTTGGGAAACTCATCTTTTGCTCACTTACGGCAGGCGCATTCCTGCTCACCGCAGGCCAGGCAGGCGCTGTGTCAGGCCTTTCTGGCGGAACAGGCCGCGCAGTCATTCAGCTCGACCCCGAGACCGAGCAGATCGACCAGGTCTCTGAGCCCATCGGAGAATTGTCCGAGCCTGTCGAGGGCGTACCCACCGAGCCCCTCGACGCCGTTTCCGAATCCGACGACGAGGTTTCGGAAGAAGTAGGCCAGGATATTGCACCGACCGAAGAGCTGGACCAGGTTTCGGAAACCGACGACCAGGCATCGGAAGAAGTTGGCGCCGATTCCGAAACTTTAGACCAGGCCTCCGAGATTCTCCCGTCGGCTCCCGAGGGCGAAGAATACGGCCTCGAGGAAGAATCGCCTGCACAAGAGATGCCGCTTGGCGACAGAGAGGCCGAAGGCCGGGGACTAGGGTATTAGCCCCCCTGTTATTTGAATTCCACCTTTTTCTCCCAATTTAAATACACCATATCCGGCTTGTTTCGAGCGCCAGCCAAGAGACTGTAGTCATTTACATGATAAAAGACTAGCATTTCTAACTACAGAATAATCATCCGTAGAACTATATGAATGAAAAACTCCATTATTTATAATGATTCATACCGTGAAAAAGGGGAAATTCCAGTTCACGAGAAAAAGGAGGTTTGTAAAGTAATGAGCTTAATAAAGAGAGTGAATTCATCGAGGTTGTATTTGCCCGCTATCGTCGTGTTGATTCTTATGTTTAACTTCGTCAGCATGACGATGCTGAGCGGTTGTGACGATAAGAAGAGCAAAAGGGGAGAGTCGGAACCTAACAATAGTTTCGAAACCTGTAACCTGATAAGCCCGAATATAACGATTAACGCAGTCGTAGATCCTTCCGGTGACGACGATTACTTCTGTTTCGACGTCCAGACCGAAGGCACGATTATAACCGCAGAAGTAAGCAACACGACCCTGTTAACCCCGTTCCTCGAGTTTTACGGACCCGGACCGGATCACGAACTTCTGGCCACCGGATCGAATTTTCTCGAGGACGAAGTGGGCCTTCCGCTCGGAAGGCATTTCATAGTGGTAGGAGACAATAATGGTGACGGAGGACCGGATTATACCTACACACTGAGGATTACTTCTTCCGGACCGACGCCTCCGCCGACAACTACACCAACAAATCCGCCAACGACTACACCAACGAATCCGCCGACCACGCCTCCGACAACTACACCAACGGCACCGCCGACCACTCCGCCGACGGCCACACCGACGCCGGCCCCTGTAATACACGAGGTTAGCATAATCGACAATGAATTCGTTCCGAAGAATCTGACGATCAAGGTCGGTGACACCGTGAAGTGGGTAAACAACGGCGCGCTCGACCACGATGCCAGAAGCGACGACGGTACAACTTTTAGCTCCGCAACAGAATATCCAAGCCCGAATTTTATGGGACCTGGTGACGAGTTCGAGTTCACCTTCACTTCCGAAGGCTCGGTTCCATATTATTGCTTACTTCATGGAGCACCTGGTGGAATCTTAATGTCGGGAACGATAACGGTTACTCCGTAACGACTGTCAAGAAGTGAAATTTATGCTGAAACTAATCCCCCTCCCCGCATGACGCGGGAGAGGGGGATAATTGTTTAGTATGTAATAAATTCGGACTTGCAAAACCAGCACAACCCTCAGGTCGTGTATGAGTAAATTTAAGCCAAAGAGACGTCCCTGAGTGCCTTAAGGGTACAATCCCTATTTTCACGAATTATTCATAAGTCTTACAAGAAGCGCGGAGACTCAGGCAGGCGTTTACTTCATGAATTACAAGCAGGTTCTATCCCTACTAGATAAAATGGGACATTTCCGGTTACCTGCGGATAGAATCCGACCGCCGATCAATGTTTAAACCACCCGATTAAATTACAAATAAAATCTATAGAATTCGCTTTTTACTACAAACCGGTGTCAATTCTACAATTCATTTGTAATATAATAAACTGCTACACTCTTTTATGTTTAGCGCCACAGAATTCCATATTTACTGAAGCATTTTAAGTTGCAAATAATTACTATCCGGCAAGTCCTCTTATTACAATAAAAAGGTTATTTCATCGATAGAATTAACCAGTTCAATCCACTAGAATCGTCCTTACGCCAATTTCACAGATATAAATTCCGGCGATTAGCAGGCAATCAACCGCAGTTTTTATAAGAGATACGGGTTGAAGGAATAACCCTTATTTCCACAATCGACGACAGTTTATCTCAATAAAAGGAGGTATGAGAGATGTGTATTAAGAAAAGCAGGCTCTCGAGTATATTTGTACTGATGTGCCTGGCCCTGCTGCTTCCATTTACATATGGAGGCTGCGGCGGCAGCGGAGGGGGCGGCTCGGAGCCGACCAATCCGCCGAC
>JAGVLR010000220.1 GCA_020054175.1 Candidatus Dadabacteria bacterium | reverse complement strand
GCTCCCGTCACCCCGTCATCCACGGCCATTCTCGCCATCTCCATCGTCTCTTCCCAGCTCTTGGAACCGTCGTCTATGTTCGGAAGGAAGTGGCAGTGTATGTCTATCATCCTAACAATTATATCCGACTGTCGGGGGCCGTAAACTATTCTTATTTTACAGGCATTTCCACCGTCATTATAATTTAAAGCGTCCGTTCGGGGACGGGGGTTCGGGCGAGACGAGGGAATGCCGATGATTATTGACGAGATTCTGAAGAAAATCGCAGGAAGGCGCGTTCTGGTAGTGGGAGATATAATGCTCGACCGTTACATCAGGGGAACGGCGGAGAGAATATCCCCCGAAGCGCCCGTGCCTGTGTTGAAGGTGCGGGAGGAAACGTCGTCCCCGGGCGGGGCGGGAAACGTCGCCCTTAACCTGCTTACCCTCGGCGCTCGCGTCGAGATCGCCGGGGTCGTCGGCAACGATCCCGATGGCAAGGCACTTGTTAAAGAGCTTAAGGATAGCGGCGCGGGGACGTCTTCCATCGTGACGGACCCTGGAAGGCCGACGACGACCAAAACGAGGCTCGTCTCCGGCACCTCGCAGATAGCCCGCATGGACAGGGAAACGTCTGCCCCCCTCCCGAAAAACATCGAGAAAGCCCTCGCAGCCTCTATTAAGAAGACACTCTCAAAATTCAGACCCCATGCCGTGATTATTTCCGACTACGACAAGGGCGCGGTCACAGAGAGCCTCGTCCGGGAGATAGTAAAGCTCTCCGGAAAGGCCGGCATATTCGTCTCCGCCGACCCCAAGGGACTCGATTATTCGAAGTATCTGGGAGTCGACGCGATAACCCCCAACCTCTCCGAAGCCGAGTCTGCGACCGGGATCAAAATCGAGAACGAGGCCTCCCTCAAAAAGGCCGCCGAAAGACTCCTCGACATAACAGGGGCCTATGTCGCCGTCATAACGATGGGCGGAAAAGGAATGAGCTATTTTTCTTCCGACGGCGAGCACGGCTCCGTCCCTTCGCTCGCAAGAGAGGTGTTCGACGTCACCGGGGCCGGCGACACGGCCGTGAGCGTATTCACGCTCGCCTACGTTTCGACGGGCGACCTGGGAGCGTCCGTCACGGCAGCAAATGCGGCGGCGGGAATTACAGTCGGCAAGAGCGGCGCGGCGTCTGTCACGCCCGGCGAAATGCTCTCACACTTCCGGGCGGCGGGCGAGGAAGACTCGTCACGCTTTAAGACCCGGAAGGAGCTCGCGAATATACTCTCCGGGCTCCGGGCGCGCGGGAAAAAGGTCGTCTTCACCAACGGCTGCTTCGACCTCTTTCATGCAGGACATATTCGGCTTCTCAACGACGCCAGGAAGCTCGGCGACGTCCTCGTCGTCGCGATAAACAGCGACGCCTCCGTATCGAGGCTGAAAGGCAGGGAACGTCCCTACGTAGCCGAGAGTGGAAGAGCCGCTTTACTCTCCTCGCTCGGATGCGTGGATTACGTCAC
This sequence comes from Candidatus Dadabacteria bacterium, assembly GCA_020054175.1. Taxonomy (GTDB): domain Bacteria; phylum Desulfobacterota_D; class UBA1144; order Nemesobacterales; family UBA2774; genus JADLGH01. The sequence goes on along the minus strand of JAGVLR010000220.1, from coordinate 4,227 downwards.
AGTCTTCGGCGAAGACACACCGTTGGAGCTTATAAAAGAGCTAAGGCCGGACGTACTGGTGAAAGGCGGAGACTACAAACCTGAGGATGTTGTGGGAAAGGATGTTGTCGAAGCCGGCGGAGGCGAAGTGAAGATAATCCCGCTCGTCGACGGTCTTTCCACTTCATCCATAGCCCGGAAGATTAAAAGGGACAGCGGGAAAAGCGGAAATAAGATTTGATCCATTAAGCTCGCGTCATATGATTGGTGTCATTCCCAACAATTCCGAACGAGCCAGGAACCAGTCAATTGCCTTGTCATTGCGAGGGAGTGCTTTCTGCGACCGCGGCAATCTTCTTTTAATCCGTCACGATTCCGAGCGTGCGAGGAATCTACCTTACTCCTGTCATTCCTGCGGAGGCAGGAATCCATTCATTTTTCACCGCGAGTAATAAATCAAGAGGCCTTGTCATCTCGAATGAACGTGAGAGACCTTTCTTTACTCCGTCATTGCGAGTGAAGCGAAGCAATCTATTTGTCATTCCCAACGATTTCGAGCGAGCGAGGAATCACCACAATTCTGTCATTCCCGAACGTGTTAATCGGGAATCCACATCAATCATCTGTCGCGGCTACAAGTCGCGACACCACCCTTCCGTCATCTTTTAATCCGTCATTCTGAATTTATTTCAGAATCTCGTCTTTAATGTTGTCATCTAGAACAACGATTTCGAGCGAGCGAGGAATTGGACGCCGTTGCTTCACGCACAAATGTTTATCCAGTACTGCTCCTAACTTACCTATTAAATATCAAGCCTGTACCTGCCGCGGCGAAGCCTGTAGGCGAAGCCGGGTCGGGAATCCATTTGTTGTCGGCAGATACCGCCCGCCCTTAACTCAGTTACAGACCGTATTCAGATACCTGGTGGAATTTACTCCGAACTCCGAATTCGGTGACAATTCGACGACTTTCGCAAACGAAGCGCACGCCCCCGGCGTGTTGTTCACCTTGAGATAAGCGAGCCCGAGGTTATAGTGCGCCTCCTCATATGCGGCGTAACCTGCGATCGCCAGCTCGAATTCGGTAGCCGCCTGCGCGTAACTCCCGGTCGCCATGTAGAGCTTTCCGAGCTCGTTCCGCGCATAAACGAAAGAGGGATTCATTTGAAGCGCTTTCTCATAATACTCCCTCGCCTTCACCATGTCGCCCAGGCTGAAATACGCGATGCCGATGTTCGTGTAGGCGTTGGCCCTGGCGTCGTAAGCCGGATCGGCCACGACGGCCTCGCATTCCGAAATAGCCTGCTGGTATTTCTTTTCTATGAGATAAAGCCCGCAGAGGTTAAAGCGCGCGGCGGTGTACGAGGGATTTACCCCGAGAGCCTTTCTGTAGCCGTCCTCGGCGAGTGGGTAATCCTTCAGCTTGAAATAAATTGCGCCCTTTATTAGATAGACCTCGGCGTCCTGGTCGTTCAGCTTCTGCGCTTCCTCGATCTCCGTAAGCGCCTGCTTAAAGTTGCCGCGCCTGAAAGAGGCTATGGCGAGGGCCTTCTGGTTCTCGTAATTCCTCTGGACGTCCTCGGGGGTCTCGGTTTTCTTGTTCCCGCCGCCACAGGCCGAAGCCGCCAGCAAGGACAAGACAAGAAAAATGAAGAGAAGGTTTTTCATAAGCGCCGCAGGTTATATACCATAGCCTGAACAGGCACTGGAATTCAAGTGCGCCCCGTTCACTTTAACCTGACGCCCGGCTTCTTTATACCGGGCTCCCCGATTCTACACCCGCCCCGGACGCCTCAGTCGAGCCTCGAAAGCTGGAGGAACGCCGTGAATCTCTTGTCTATCTCCGACTTTTTCAGCTGCGCGGTCCTTCTCACGCTGAAGTTCTCGACGGCGAACGACGCGATCACGCTCCCGTAGACGACGGCCGTCTTGAGGGCCGCCTGATCGACCGTCTCGTGCGCGGCGAGGAATCCCATGAACCCTCCGGCAAAGGAATCGCCCGCGCCCGTGGGGTCTATCACGTCTTCGAGCGGATAGCTCGGGGCCCAGAATATTCCCTCTTTCGAGAACATGAGCGCTCCGTACTCGCCCCGCTTCACTATCAGCACCTTCGGACCGAGGTCGAGAATGTATCTCGCGGCCTGCGTTATGCTCGCCTTCCCCGCGAGTATTCTCGACTCGGAGTCGTTGAGCATCAGGAGATCTACGTGCTTTATCACTTCTTTAAGCTGCTCGGGCTTGTTTTCGATCCAGTAGTTCATAGTGTCGCAGGCAACCAGCTTCGGTTTCTTCACCTGCTTCAAAACCCTCAGCTGAAGCTCGGGGTCGATATTGGCCAGGAACACGAATTCCGTATCCCTGTACTCGTCCGGGATGACGGGATTGAAGTCCTGGAACACATTAAGATACGTCCCGAGCGTCTCCGGGTCGCCGAGGTCGTAACCGTACCGGCCTTCCCACCTGAACGTCTCACCGCTCTCCCTGGTTACGCCCTTCAAATCGATCCCTTTCGACCTGAAAAGCTCTAGATGCTCCTCGGGGAAATCCTGGCCCACGACGGCTACTATACAGACGTCCGTAAACATGCTCGCCGCGAGGGAGAAATACGACGCCGAGCCTCCGAGGACGTTTTCTTCTTTTCCGAAAGGCGTCTCCACACTGTCGAGAGCCATGGATCCGACAACCAGCAGTTTCATTGTACGTACCTCTTTATGATTATTCCGAGTCTTTCCCTGGCCTCCGGCGAAATCGCGTCGGGCGAGGTTATGATAGCGTTTTCGAGTGAGCGTGAGCAGATACAGTCTCTTGTTTCGGATATGCCGGCAACGACTCTCGCGACGACCCTCTTCGCGAGCTCCACGTTACGGTTTACGGTTGCGATGATGTCGTCTACGGTGACGTCTCCGTGCCCTTCGTGCCAGCAGTCGTAGTCAGTCGAAAGTGCGAGCGTAGCATAACAAATCTCGGCCTCCCGCGCAAGCTTGGCCTCGGGCATGTTGGTCATGCCTATGATGTCGGCTCCCCACTTCCTGTAAATCTCGCTCTCGGCGCGGGATGAAAACTGCGGCCCCTCCATGCAGATGTAAGTCGCCCCCGTATGCACAATGGCCCCCTCCCCCTTTGCGGATTCGCTGAGGGCGCTGGAAAGTACGGGACAAACAGGATCAGCCATCGATACGTGCGCAGCCACGCCGCCGCCGAAAAAGGTCGACGCCCGCGACTTCGTATGATCGTAAAACTGCGACGGCACGACGACGTGCCCCGGCTCTATCTCCTCTTTCATACTTCCTACGGCGCTTACGGACACTATCCATTCGACGCCGAGCTTTTTCATGGCGTATATGTTCGCCCTGTAATTTATCTCGGATGGCAGAAGCGTATGCCCCCTTCCGTGCCTCGGGAGAAACACGAGCCGCGCTCCCGAAAGCTCGCCGACTGTAAACTCATCCGATGGTTTTCCCCACGGCGTATCGACGGCCGCTTTCTCGATGTCCGTGAGCCCTTCTATCGCGTAAAGCCCGCTCCCGCCTATGATTCCTATGGTTTTCATGTCTTTTACAATCTCCGGTAAGCCCTTTTGAAAGCGAGATAATATAACTGAATAGAATCCGATTAAGAAAACTACTTTGGCGGCATGTCGAGACTCCGCCCGAGCCCGGCCGATAGGGCGGCCTTGTAGACGTGCTCGGCGACGGCGAGGTCTTCTATGGCGATGCCGACGGATTTGAAAAGGGTTATGTCCTCCCCCGATATCCTTCCCGCGGCCTTTCCCGCGACGATCTCCCCGACCTCGACGAGACTCCGCCACTGAATCCGGCCCTTCTCGACGAGCGGCAACAGCTCCCCCGCTTCTACCTTCGACTGCTCCCGCGATTCGACAGCTATTATGCGCGCGTTCAAGACCGCCCTTTCGTCTATCTCGCGCTTGAAGAGAAAATTCCCCCCGATGGCGTTCACATGCGTCCCCTTTTCGAGCCACGCCCCCTGGAGCACAGGCTCGAACGCAGTCGTCGAGGTTGTGACGCAATCGACCCCCGAGACGGCCTCGCGCGGATTTTCTACTGGTGAAACTGGCACGCCGAGCGTGTCCTCCATATCCCGCGAAAATGCCTTTCTCTTCTCGACGCTCCTGCTATAGACGAATACGCGTTTAACGTCCCTCACGGCGGCGACGCCCATCAGCTGCCCCCTTGCCTGAAACCCGGAGCCGAATATGCCGACGTTGCCGACGTCCCCGCGCGCCATGTG
>JAGVLR010000188.1 GCA_020054175.1 Candidatus Dadabacteria bacterium | reverse complement strand
GTGAATGCTGTTACGTTGACAGTAAGCTCTCCTGTTTTCGTCTTGAAAAGGCTCCCCTTCATGCCTATGAAATCCCCGAGGTCGACGTACTTCTTGAAGAACTTTAGCTCGTCCGGGCCCACAATGTCCGCCTTAAGATATCCCTGTATCCGCCCCGTCCTGTCCGCTATGTGGAGGAAGAGGCTTTTCCCGAAGTCCCTGAGGGCGACGACTCTGCCCGCGAGCGTAAACACACCTTCAAGCTTCTCCAGCTCTTCGGGCGCCGTATCGCCGTACTTCGCGAGAAGCTCCCCGGCCAGGTGCCCGGGCTTATATCCGTTTGCGTATGGATTTATTCCCAAGGCTCTCAGTTCGTTGAGCTTTTCTTTTCTCTGCTCGTACTGTTCGTTTTCCATGGTTGAATCAATGCTTCTACCCCGAAAGGGCAGTATCTCAAAACACCCTTATCCCCCGAAGCTCCAGTATTTTAACCGTAAAGAGAGGATTAGTCCTTCTTGGCGTCCAGAATAATATACGTGGCTATGGACTTGGCAACAAGTACATTTTCGTTATAAATATCGACGTCTACGGGCACAATCCTGCCTTCCCGGAGAGCCTTCGCCTTCGCCTCTATAACCCCGCTGGTCACAGGGTTGAGATAGCTTATCTTGAGCTCTATGGTCATGAGACGCTTGTCCTCCATGTCGAGCCCGTGAACGAGGGCGACAGCCGCCGCCGAATCCGCGAGCGTCGAGAGCACGCCGCCGTGAGTATACCCGTATGGGTTGGTCAGCTTCTCGTGCGTATTCATGACTACCCTGGCGTATCCGGGGCCTATCTCCGCGATCTCTATTCCGAGATGTTCCCAGAACGGGACCCTGGGGAAATTTTTATGTAAAAATCTTCATCGGGCATCGAACACCTCCGGATAAAAGATGATATAGATTACCGGTGAATTACAGGATTGAAACATCATGCTTTCGTCGGAGACTTTCGGGATTCCTTCCCGTACAATGCGAAGACGAGAAACCCGGCGGTGCAGACCGCGCCGGCGATGGCGAACATGGCGCGGAAGCCTTCGAGCTCGGCGGCCACTCCGTACGCGAACACCCCGAGCATTCCGCCGAGGGTAAAGGCAACGCTGCAAATCGAAACCGCCTTCCCCCGGTCTTCATCCGGCGTGAGGTCTATGACAAGGGCGTATATCGCCGGATAGAAAAGCCCGTGCCCCGCGCCGAAGAATATCCCGGCTATCACGAGCGTAAGAGAATCCGTGACGAAACCGAGTCCGATTATACTCGCCGAGAACAGGAACAATGCCGGAATCGAGACCTTCTTCTTTCCGTATTTGTCCGGCAGCCAGCCGAAGAATATTCTGACCGCCAGAATGACAAGCGTGTATGTAATGAAGAAGAGCTCGAATGCGCCTATGCCGATTCTACCCGCGAATATCGGAACGAATGTGATCGCCGGAACGAATCCCGTCCCCGCTACGACGAGCGCGAACGCTGCCGCCATGACCCCCCTTCTCCTGAGCGCGTCAAAGAACGAGCCGCCCTTGCTTTCGCCGTTCCTGGAGACGTGCGGCTCCCTTATCCAGATCGCCGCCAGGAATGCAGGTATTCCAAGCAGGGAGCAGAAGATAAAAAAGTCGTCGAAGCCGTAGGCGTCCACTATGAGCTTTCCGATGTATGGCGCGAGTGCGAAGTTCATAACGCTGAACATGCCGAATATACCTATCGCGCGGCTCCTCTTTCCGGGAGAGGAAACGTCCGCGATTAAGGTCCCCGCAGCGACGAAGCTCAGCGAAAGGGCGGCCCCGTGAAAGACCCGGAGGAGCGGAAAGAGGAAATCGATCTTATCCAGAAACGCGAACGGAATCGTCGCCAGCGATATCAGGATACCGCCCGCAATCAGGAACGGCTTTCGCCCCCATTTGTCGATGAGTATCCCGACGGAGGGTGTCGTCAGTATGGTCGCCATAGACGCGGCCCCCATAATGAAGCCAATTATGGACTCGCTCCCGCCCAGCTCCTCTATCCTTAGCGGCAGGAGTATGAAGGCGTGATAGTTGAAAAAGAATATGAAGATAAAAAGGGTTACGAGATTAAAATCCCTGTTGAAAAGGGGCCTGTCTCTGGGGATTGAGTCGCTCATCTCGCGTCCGGCGGGGATAAGCTTATACAACAAAAATTAATAATAAAAATCGCGCGCCAGCAGGTTATACTTTTTCCGAGGGTGAAACTAGGGGCCCACGGCCCGGAGAGCGGGGGGACAATGTTCAAAAACTTTCTCATTCTAATTCTTGCAGCGCTACTCCTGATTTCGAGCTACCTTCTTTATACAGAGAAGTACGTAAGCATAGACCTCGGAAGAGACGGAGCACCCGTTACGGAGCGCATAGTCGTGAACGAGACGCCTGCCGTTCCCGACTCCGAACCGGCGCCCGCAGCGGCAACCGATACCCCGCCCGACACAGGCGGCAGCGTCGTGAGCGGCGAGGTCGAAGAGATCCCCTCGGACGAGCCGGAGGTACATATGGAGCCGACTGTAGGGCTCAACATAGGCGACGAGCAGAAGATAGTATCGAACTACAAAATAATCGGCCCGAGGAAGTTCGCGCTTTTAACCGAGAAGGATGAAACGATGGTCGAGATCGACCTCGACACAGGGCTCGTCGAAGTGAACCCCAAGTACAAGCTCGACCAGACCACGACCGAATTCTGGAAATCAGTAGGAAGAAAATACCCCGAAGTGTGCTTCGTGGGGGAGGAATAAAAACGCCTGATCGTCAGGCGCTGTAAACCACCTTTCCCCCGACGATAGTATAAAGCACCCTGCCCTTTAAATCCCAGCCGTTAAATGGAGTGTTCTTGCTCTTCGAACGGAACTTTGTCCTGTCTATTTTGACAGGCGCGTCGGCGTCGAATATGACGACGTCGGCAGGAGCTCCGGCTTCGAGCGTACCCCTTCCGAGGTTGAGTATCCGGGAAGGTATCGAGGTCATCTTTTCGATCATCCCGGGCAGCGTGAGTATGCCGTCCTCGACGAGCTTCAGCGAAAGCGGGAGCGACGTTTCGAGCCCCACAATTCCGAAAGGCGCGAGATCGAATTCCACCTTCTTCTCGTCCTCGCTGTGGGGAGCGTGGTCGGTCGCTATTACGTCTATCGTGCCGTCCTTAAGGCCCTCGATTAAAGCCAGCCTGTCCTCCTCTCTCCGGAGCGGCGGGTTCATCTTTGCGTTGGTGTCGTACTCGGCGACGGCCCTGTCCGTAAGGGTGAAGTGATGAGGCGCCGCCTCGGCCGTGACATTCACACCCCTCTTCTTCGCCGCGCGTATGAGCCTGACAGAGCCCGCAGTCGAAACGTGGCAGATATGAAGGTGCGTCCCGGTAAGCTCGGCGAGGGTTATGTCGCGGGAGACCATCACGTCCTCCGAAGCCGACGGTATTCCGCCGAGCCCGAGGAGCGTCGAGGTATCGCCCTCGTTCATCACTCCATGGCCCGAGAGGTTTTTGTCTTCCGCATGGGTGAGCACGGGTATGCCGAACGCCTTCACATACTCCATCGCGTGCCGCATGACCTTCGAGTTCATGACGGGCATCCCGTCGTCCGATATGCCGACGCACCCGGCCTCGTACATCTCCCCTATCTGCGCCAGCGTCTCCCCTTTTTCACCCTTGGTTATAGCCCCGATCGGGAAGACGTTCACGATCCCTTCCGTTCTGGCTTTGAGCATTATGTATTCCGTGACGGAGGCGTTGTCGTTGATCGGATTCGTGTTCGGCATGCACACGATAGAGGTGAATCCCCCGGCGGCGGCCGACTCGCAGCCCGTCCGTATGGTTTCCTTGTGCTCGAACCCCGGCTCGCGGAGATGCACGTGTATGTCGATAAGTCCCGGGGCGACTATCTTCCCCCTGGCGTCTATGACCTGGGCGCCCTTCTCGCCTTCGATTTTTTTAGTATCGGCCGGGTGGGATTTTACCTTCCCGTCCTCGATGTATACGTTTCCCTTTTTATCTTTCCCGGACGCCGGGTCTATGACGCGCCCGCCCTTGATTAGTAACTTCACGAAGTCCTCCTTGCGGAAGCGACGAGATAAAACATCGCCATTCTCACGGCTATGCCGTTCGACACCTGCTCCAAAATGACGGCCTCGGCCCCGTCCGCTATGTCGGACGAAAGCTCGACGCCGCGGTTTATCGGCCCGGGATGCATGACTGTAACGTCCTTCGCTGCGCCCCGGAGCTTCTCGCGTGTAAGGCCGTAGAATCTCGAATATTCTCTCAGCGACGGGAAAAATTCCGAATCCTGCCTCTCTTTCTGTATGCGGAGCATTATTACGACGTCCGCACCATCAATCGCGTCTTCGAGGTTGTAGTAAGCTTTTGCGTTAATGTGCTCTATATATTTAGGTATAAGCGTAGGCGGACCGACAACCCTTACTTCGGCTCCTAACTTGGTGAAGCCCCATATGTCGGACCTCGCGACGCGGCTGTGTAGTATGTCGCCGACTATGGCGACCTTGAGCCCCTCTATCCTCCCCTTGAGCCGCCTTATTGTGAAGAGGTCTAAAAGCCCCTGGCTCGGATGCTCGTGCCATCCGTCCCCGGCGTTTATGATAGACGAGTTGAGCTCCTTCGCGAGGAGCCACGGCGCGCCAGACATCGGATGCCTGATGACTATCATGCTCGCGCCCATCGCTTCGAGGTTTCGCGCCGTGTCTAAAAGCGTCTCGCCCTTCACGACGCTGCTGTGAATAGTCGTGAAGTTAAGGACGTCCGCGCTCAGCCTCTTCTCGGCTATCTCGAACGACGACCGTGTCCTCGTGCTGGGTTCGAAAAAGAGGTTGCATACTGTGACGCCCCGTAGAGCCGGAACCTTCTTCACGTCCCTGTCCGAAACCTCTCTCATGGATTCCGCCGTGTCCAGCACGAGCGTTATCTCTTCTGCGTTAAGCTCCTCAAGCCCCAGTATGTGTTTTCGCTCGAATGCCATGTTATTGTTTCACCACGACGACTTCGTCCTTTCCGTCGGCCTCCTTTAAATGAACCCTCACGGTTTCGGAGCTTAGCGTATTGAGCTTGAGCCCGGTGTAATCCGGCTGTATGGGAAGCTCCCTGTGCCCCCTGTCTATGAGCGTAACTACCTGAATAGAAGACGGCCTTCCGAAATCCATTATCGCCTCGATCGCGGCCCTGGTCGTCCTGCCGGTGAAGATGACGTCGTCGACGAGTATCACCTTCTTGTCGTCGAGATCGAAGGGCACCTCGGTCCTTTCGACCTTGGGCCACTCGGTTTTCTGTCTGAGGTCGTCCCTGTATAGCGTGATGTCGAGCGTGCCCATCTCGGGCCTTATACCTTCGAGCTTTTCTATCTCGTTCGCGATTCGTGTGGCGATGTGCACCCCTCTCGTTCTTATGCCGATTATGACGACGTCAGCCGCGCCGTTGTTCCTTTCGAGAATCTGGTTCACTATCCTCGATATAGTGCGGTTTACGGAATCGGAATCCAAAACTACTTTATCAGCCATTTTCTTTCTCCCCCTATCCCTAATATACCGATTTCAGAACGCCCTCGCACTCCGTCTCGAACTCGAACTCCTTCGTGTAGCGGTCAAGGAATGTGGCCTCGTCGGCGTAATAGATCCATACGATCACGCTGTCCTTCGTCTGCTCGATCGTAAATTCGCTTTTATCTTTCGGTATGCCAATCCTTTGAAGCTTCTCGGATATCTCGTTCTGGATGAAGTTGCTTCCCCTGTATTTATGATAGAGGTCGGCGTTTTCCTTGCATATTCCCCTTATGCCGATAACGCCCCTGTAATATATCGGGACAACCTTGAACCCCACATAGAATAAAAGAACGAGTATCAGTATCCAGATAACGGAAGACAAGCTTTTCATATGTTGCGCCTCCCCTGCGTCCAGATCGATTCAGAATGCTTTTATTCTATTCCCTGGAGAATCCTGTCCCATCTTACTTTATTAAGAATATCGGGGTTTTGGAAATCCCACGACCAGTGAATGAGTATGGCCTTTCCGGCTATGTCGTCGAAAGGCACGAAGCCCCAGAACCTGCTGTCCTGGCTGTTATCCCTGTTGTCCCCCATGACGAAGACGTGCCCCTCGGGAACCTTCGTAACAGGGATGAAGCTCCCTTTATTGGTCGTTTCCTTTCCCTGCCTGAATATCGCGTCGTGCTTATGACCCGAGAGGTCTTCGACGTAATCGTCCAGCTCCTCGCCGCTCCTTTCGTCGAGATACCCGCCCTTGAATTCGAGCGGCACCGGCCGGCCGTTTATTATCAGCTGCCTTCCGTTTATGTCTATGCTGTCCCCGGGGATTCCGACGACGCGCTTGATATAGTACATATCGTTCTTGGACGGGTCTTTCTCGGGGTTTGGATATGTGAAGACGATAACGTCTCCCCTCTTAATTTCCTCGAACGGGAAGATCCTTATATCGGTAAAGGGAATACGCGTTCCGTATATGAATTTGCTCACGAGGAGATGATCCCCGACAAGGAGCGTCGGAATCATCGAACCCGACGGTATCTTGAACGGCTGGAAGAGAAATGTCCTTATTACAAGCGCAAGCCCCACGGCCAGAACGAGCGCCTCTACGTTCTGCCTGAGCTTCGACTTCGCGAACTTCGAAAGATAATCGTGCGAGGCCCCTTCGAGCTCGTCAGTCCTCCGCCTTATCTCCTCGGTGCTTCCTCCGGCGAGCGCCGATTCGAGGGCAGTGATCCTGCTTTCCACGATCGCCGCGGCTTCGGGATTTATTTTCGATCTGTTCTTGCTTAATAACGCTTTGGTTTGTGAAAGAGACTGCTTCGCTTTATTTCTGATTTTCGTGTCCCGTGACCATAGACCGAGCATAATTGAGGTTTGAGTATAAATGGTGAAAAAGGTTCTTTCAATATAAACGGTGAGATACGACAGCTCTCTGCCGCGGCGGTGCGGGACAGCCCGTATTTATTGCCTTTCCCATTCGAGCATACGCTCGACGGACCTGACGCCTTCGACCTGCTTTATAGATTTCATAACATTTTCCAGCTGGGCGAGGTCCGTGACGACGACGTCGAACGTCCCTACGGCTGTATCCACGTCGGTCGAATGAATTTCGGCCTTGGAGATGTTAATGTCGGAAGACGAGAAGGAGCTCGTTATATTCGACAGGATGCCCGGGCGGTCGACGCACTGGACGACGATCCTCGCCGGACGCTGGGCCTTGAAGCCGCTGTCCCACTCGACATCTATCCTCCGGGCGTCGTCCACATCCAGAAGACGCGGGCAATCGTTCTTGTGTATCGTGATACCCTTACCCCTCGTTATGTACCCCGTAATCGGCTCTCCCGGAAGCGGCGAACAGCAATTGGCGAATCTTATCATAACGTCGTTATAGCCGTTTATCAGGACGCCGCTCTCGGACGTGCCGGTTATGGTCCTGATTATCTTCTCGATTCTCAATTCCTTTTCCGGAGCCGAGTCCAGCTTCTCCGTCGGCAGAACCCTCTTCAGGAAATCGTTGGCCGAAATCTTCCCGTATCCGACAGCCAGGTAAAGCTCCTTTTCGTCCTTCAGCTTGAACTCCGCCAGTGCGTCCGCGAGCTCGCCGTTTTTCAGCATGGCGTGGAAATCGAGCCCGTGCTGCTTGAACTTCCTCTCGCATATGGACTTACCGACGATCTCCGACTGCGTCCTCTCCTCGTTCCGGAGCCAGGCGCGTATCTTCGTTTTCGCACGCGAGGTGACAACGAACTTGAGCCAGTCCCTGTTCGGGTGCTTGTCGTTGGCCGTAACTATCTCCACCGCGTCGCCGGTTTTCAGCTGATGGCTCAAGGGCACGAGCTTTCCGCTTACGATAGCCCTCATGCACCTGTTGCCGACCTCGGTGTGGACGGCGTATGCGAAGTCGACGGGCGTCGCGCCGCTCGGGAGCTCCATGAGGTCTCCCCTCGGCGTAAAGACGTATACGACGTCCGAAATCAGCTCGCCCTTTATGGCCTCCATGTACTCCGTCGGGTCTTTTATGTCCTTCCATTCGAGAAGGTGCCTGAGCGTCGTGTAAATCTCCGTGCCGCCGCCGTCGAGCCTCCCTTCCTTATATTTCCAGTGGGATGCCACGCCGTACTCGGCGACATTATGCATCTCCCTCGTCCGTATCTGGATCTCCATCCTCTCCCCGAACGGGCCGATGACGGTCGTATGAAGCGACTGATAACCGTTTCCCTTGGGGAGGGCTATGTAGTCCTTGAATCTTCCGGGCACGGGTTTCCAGGCCGAATGCACGGCGCCAAGCGCCTCGTAGCATTCCCTGAGGGAGCCAGTGATAATCCTGAACGCGATAACGTCGTAGACGCTGTCGAACTCCAGGTTCTGCGTCTGCATCTTCCTGTATATGCCGTATATATGCTTGAACCTTCCGGTAACTTCGGCGTTTATGTCGAACTCCGCGAGCTTGCTGCCGATAAGGGCCTTTATCTCGTCTACGTGCTGCTCCCACTCTTCTCTCTTGTCGGTTATGAGCTTCGACAGCTTCTGATATTCGCCGGGGTTAAGGAATTTAAAGGAAAGGTCTTCGAGCTCCTGCGTCACCCAGCTTATGCCGAGCCTGTGGGCGAGGGGCGCGTATATGTCGAACGTCTCCTTGGCTATGCTCTTTTGCTGTTCTTCGCGGAGGTGTTCGAGCGTCCGCATGTTGTGAAGCCTGTCGGCGAGCTTTATTAGAACGACTCTTATGTCCTTGGCGGTCGCGAGTATGAGCTTTCTGAACCCCTCCGCCTGCCGCTCGATCTTCGTCGTGTAGGGAAGCTGGCTTATTTTCGTAACGCCGTCCACCAGAAAGGCGATTTCACTGCCGAAAAGTGTTTCGATTTCTTCCGTCGTGGCGAGCGTATCCTCGACCGTGTCGTGGAGGAACCCGGTGACAATCGAGGACACGTCGAGCTTCATCTCGGCGAGTATCCAGCTCACCTCCAGCGGATGGCTGAGATAAGGCTCCCCCGAGCTCCGCGTCTGCCCCGCGTGGACCTTCGCCGAGTAAACGTACGCCTTCTTTAAGAGCTCGACGTCCGCGTCGCTCAGGTAAAGATAGGCGTTAACCCGCTCTATTATGTCGTTGAGCCTTATCATTTTCGTCAGGCGAAGTAGTCTTTCCCTATCCTCTCCGCCGCCCTCGAATACTCGCACCTTGCCGACTTTATGACCGCCGAAAGGCAGTCGAATGCCTCGTTAAACGAGTCATTGATAATAATATAATCATAGTTGTTTATCTCTTCCATCTCCCTTTTCGCCTCGGAGAGCCGTTTCTCGAGGTCTCCGGACTTCTCGCTACCTCTCTCGATAAGCCTTTCCTTTAAGATCCCGAAGGACGACGGGAGAACGAAGCAAAACACGCCGGCGCCGTATTTCTCCTTTATCTGCCTCGCGCCTTGTATGTCTATGTCGAGTATCATGTCCACGCCCGACTTCCTGGCGTTTTCAAGCTCCTCCAGCGGAGTGCCGTACAAGTGCCCGTGAACGCTCGCATATTCGGCGAACTTCCCCTTTTTAATCATCTCCCTGAACTCGGCCTCCGAAACGAATGCGTAATCCTTCCCGTCGACCTCCCCTTCCCTCGGCTTCCTGGTCGTGACGGAAACCGAAAAGCTCAGGTTCTTGAAGGTCTTAAGGGCCTCTTTCACGAGTGAAGTTTTGCCTCCCCCCGACGGGCCCGAAACTATAAACAGAATTCCCTCTCTCATTCTCTCTTTTATCCGCTATGAATTTAATGTATTCCCTGACTGTCCTTAATTGTAGGATAGTTAAAGTGATATATCAATTATTTAGTTGACGCAAGTCTAAGAATCTTTAAGCCGCTTTTCGAGCTCTTCCGTTACAAGCCGGACATCCTGCGACCTTTCCTTGTCGAGGACGAGTATGCCGTCCCCGGAGTCTACGACTACAATATCCTTAAGTCCAACGATAGCTATCACCCTCTCGCCGCCTATAGCGAGGCACCCCGAGGAGCCGATGGAAATCACGTCCCCCCGCGTCACGTTCTCATCCTCTCCATCCCTCAAATATTCGTCGAGCGCCTTCCAGCTCCCGACGTCGCTCCAGGGGAAGCTCACGGGAACGACGGCCGTGTGCGACGAGTGCTCTAAAATCAGCTTGTCTATGGAGCCCGCCTTGATGGAGCCGTAAAAATCTGCGGCGGCGGACTTTTCGGACGGGCGGTAGAGCTCTTTCGACAGCGCATCGAATTTCGTGTGCCACTCCGGGATTATCTCCGCGAATTCCGATAATATGGACGACGTCTTCCATACGAATACGCCCGAGTTCCAGTAGTACCCGCCTTCCTTTAAAAACCCGAGCGCCGTTTCGAGGTCGGGCTTCTCGCTGAACCTTTTTACGTTAAATGCCTTGAAGCGTTCCGAGGATTCTACGACATCCTTCCCGGCCTTTATGTAGCCGTACCCTGTCTCGGGAGAAGTCGGCGTCACGCCGAGCGTGATTATCGGGAATTTTCCGTCCGCAAGCCTGACGCTTGCCGTCTGCGCCGCGAATTTTATGGAATCCCTGAACCCCTGGTCGTCGCCCACGGCATGATCCGCCGGGAGGACGACGACTACCGCCTCGCCCGCCTTCTTCTCTATCTTGAGCGTGCCGTAGGCGATGCACGGCGCGGTATTCTTCCCCTCGGGCTCGAGCACGAGGTTCTCTTCCGGAAGCTCCGGTATATGCCTCAGTGTTTCGTCCCTGTATCTTTCGACGGTGACGACGAATATTCTTTCTATAGGTATGAGCGGGAGGACTCTGTCGACGGTCTCCCGTATGAGTGACTTGTCACCTGTAAGCGTGAGGAACTGCTTCGGCTTTTCGCGGCTGCTGAGGGGCCAGAACCTCTTCCCCTCTCCGCCTGCCATTATTAACGCGTACGTATCCACCCGGTTAATAGTAATAGTAGTCGGCGGAATTCTCAATCCGGGGCTCAGAAATAGAATCTTCGGGAGGATTGCGCCGTGAGATAACGATGAGCACTGCCCGGTTAGAAGAGATGCCCGAGGGTCCCGAGGTCGAGGTCTTTGAGCCCGGGCTTTACCGCGTGAGCCTCGGAAAGCTCGGCCTCCTGATAAGAGTTCGTCACGGCGAGGCACTTCATCCCCGCGGCCAGCGCGGCCTTTATCCCCGAGACGGAATCCTCTATAACGAGACACTCCGCAGGGGTTATCTCCCCACCGTCGACCTTGAGAACGTTGAGACGCCTCAGGGCTTCGATGTAAACGTCCGGCGCTGGCTTACAGTTCGCAATATTGTCAGCGCCTACTACGACCTCGAAGCTCCCCCTGAGCCCGGCGAAGTCGAGCACTCGCAGTATCTCCGCTTCGAGTGCTCCGGAGCCTATCGCGAGCCTGTACTGTCCTTCAAGGCTTTTTATAAAATCAACCGCTCCGGGAAGTAGCTCTATATTCCCCTCGATCATCTCGTCGTAGTGGAGCGACTTCCTGTCCATCAGGGCGGTCAATAAGGCGCCGCCCAATTCGAGCCCCCTGTCCTCGTAGAGCTTTCTGAAGAAGGTTCTGTCGTCGTAGGCGAGATAATAGGCGTAGTAATCCTCTTCCGTAATCTCCACGCCCTCCCCCGCCAGCGTCCTTTGAAACGCCCCGAGGTGAAGGTGCTCGGTATTGGCGATAACACCGTCGAAGTCGAAAATCACAGCCCTCAGCATAAGAAAGCGAGCTCCTCTTAATTTATAAGATGGCCGGCCGGAAGCCCGGACTTAAGTCAATCCGCAATCCGGCTTTAGTATAAACACTCCCTGACTTTTATCGAATCCCGGAGCCCCCGGCGCGCGCCGGCCGGGTATTATATAACGCGTATTTGCGCTAATTTCTCATTTCCGGCTCAAAAAAAATATTGAATGGTATATTATTTTAACCCCGCCGGATACCGCGGATATTACCGAGGAGATAAAATGAAGAAACTGTTTCTGCCGCTCCTGTCAGCCGTTCTTCTGGCCGCGGCGCTCGTTTCGTGCGATAAGGACGGAGAGCCGATTTCGGATTCACAGCTTCCAAAGGCCGCAGATTTCACACTCAACACAGTCGACGGCAGCAAGAAGGTAAGCCTTTCGGACTTCAGCGGCAAGCCCGTCGTTCTCAACTTCTGGGCGACATGGTGCGCCCCGTGCAAGGAAGAGATTCCCCTTTTCGAAAGCACCTGGAAGGAATATAAAGACAAGGGCGTCGTATTCATCGGGGTCGACGTTATGGACGACAGAAAGAACGCCGAAAAATTCGTAGAGGCCGAGGGAGTAACTTACCTGAACCTTCACGATCCCTCGGGCGACGCTTCCGGCAAGTATGGCGTCGTCGCACTCCCGGCCACCTTCTTTATCGACAGGGACGGAAGGATAACACACCAGAACTACGGGCCGTTCGTAGGCGAGGACGGGGAGAAAAAATTTAAAGAACACCTGGCGGAGATAACGAAATGAATCCGGCAGAGGTACAGGTAAGCTGGGCCATAGCGTTCCTCGCGGGGCTGATATCGTTTCTATCCCCATGCGTTCTTCCCCTGATCCCGGGCTACGTTTCGATGGTTTCGAGGATGTCGTTCGAGGAGCTGACAGGCGGCGCCGCCAGTGGAAAGACGACGAAGATACTTGTCCCGAGCCTCCTCTTCGTGCTCGGGTTCTCATGCGTATTCATTTCGCTTGGCGCAGGGGCGTCGTTCCTCGGAACCTTTCTTCACCAGAATAAAGTCCTTCTCCTTCGAATATCCGGCGTGATAATAATAGTCTTCGGACTCTTCACGATGGACCTTCTAAAAGTCCCTTTCCTTTACAGGGAAAGGAGGCTCAACATCGGCGGAGGCAACATGGGGAACGCGGGCATATTCCTCCTCGGCATCGCGTTCGGCTTCGGCTGGACCCCGTGCGTCGGCCCGATTCTCGCGTCGATACTCCTTTACGCGAGCACGGCGGAAGGCGCTGGAAAGGGCGCTCTTCTATTATTCGTCTACTCACTGGGACTCGGGCTTCCCTTCATCATAACCGGCCTCGCGCTCTCGAGAGCGCTCACGGCATTCAGCTGGATCAAAAGACATTATAGTGTTTATAAAATCGTTGTCGGCGGCACGCTGGTCGGTGTCGGGCTCCTCATGGTCACGAATAATCTCTTTTACCTCAACATATACGGCCAGAGAGTGCTTGATTCCCTGGGAATAGATTTCTGGAAATCCTTCTGAAAAGAGCTCTCCGGCCATCGGGCGCTTTAATCCAGGTTGAGAAATATTTTCAGGCTGTTGTATGATTTTCACCGTGAACAGTAAACACGACGCCACTTATGCCCGCACTAACGCTGCACTCGGCATGAACGAGGTCCACGTGTGGACCGCCCGCCCGCTCTCCCACCCGGAAGATATCGAGCAGCTCCGGTGCTCCCTCTCCCCCGACGAGTCCGGGAGGGCCGAGAGACTGCGGCCCGGCCCCGGAAGGGACATGTTTATAGCCACCCGCGGCATACTGAGACGAATACTCTCCCTTTATCTCGGTGAAGAGCCCGGGGATATAGAATTCGGTTACGGCAAAGGCGGAAAACCCTTCGTCAGGGGGACGGAAAACACCCCCCCGATATCGTTCAATCTCTCACACTCCCACGAGGTCGCAATGTACGCCTTCGCGGCCGGGAGAGAAATCGGTATAGACGTCGAGCGGCTGAGGGATGTCAGAAAACCCGAAGACGTCATAAGGCGCTTCTTCTCGGAAACGGAAAATGAGTTCTACCGCTCCCGCCCCGAAGGGCTGAAGCTGGAAGCCTTCTTCAGGCTCTGGACTTTCAGGGAGGCTTCGGTCAAGGCCAGCGGGCGAGGCGTATTCACAAAAGACCAGGGACTCGTGATTCCCGGAGCCCCGCCGGGCTCCTGGCTCGATGATCCCTGGAATCCGGTGAGCATCGGCGGCTCGTGGTCTCTTGTCGGCATAGACGCGAGCGAAGGCTACGTCGCGGCCGTCGCGGTTGAAGGCGAAGCTCCCAACGTTCAGAGATTCGACTTCCCGTCCGGTCTTTCCCAGCCTTAAAATCCTTTCTTAACACCTTGATTTATTCCTGTTATAATATCTCCCTTCTACAAACGAGGGGTTTCCCTCACGCCGGAAGCACCACCGGTTGACTAGTGTTTAGATAATTCTATAATACTTGCAAGTTCTTAGGTGCGGAGGAATTTAGTCGTGCCGATATACGAATACAGGTGCCTCGATTGTAGCGAGGAATTTGAAGCGCTGTTGCTGAATAAAGACGACGACGTTTCGTGTTCTTCGTGCCACGGCTCCAACATCGAAAAGCAGTTTTCCTCTTTCGGTGTCAAATCCCAAAGTGAAACACAAACGCCGGTGACGAGCGTCGGCGGAAGCGGATGCAGGCATTCCGGCTGCGGATGCGGTGTGAGAAGCTAGCATACAAACTCGACAAAACACATGGGCAGAACAACCCTGAACCAAAACGGAGGATTTTAATTACATGTCGAATTCGGCAGAGAATGAGAACGAGAAAGAAAGAGACGAGGATATAAAGAAGGCGGCCCTCGAGTATCACAGCGTGGGGAGAAAAGGCAAGATAGAGGTAGTCCCGACAAAGCCCTGCCTTACACAGTGGGACCTCTCTCTGGCCTATTCGCCCGGCGTGGCGGAGCCCTGCATGGAAATTTACAGGGATCCTGATCTCGTGTACGAATACACGAATAAGGGCAACCTCGTGGGAGTCGTGTCGAACGGCACGGCGGTTCTCGGTCTCGGAAAGATAGGCGCTCTCGCCGGAAAGCCGGTCATGGAAGGAAAGAGCGTTCTCTTCAAGCGATTCGCAGGCATAGACGCATTCGACATAGAATTAAACACCGAAGACCCGGACGAAATCATCAAGACCGTGAAATACCTCGAACCCACCTTCGGCGGCATCAACCTCGAAGACATCAAGGCACCGGAATGTTTCTATATCGAAGACGAGCTCAGAAAACAGACCGACATACCTGTATTCCACGACGACCAGCACGGAACGGCCATCATCTCAGGCGCTGGTCTTCTTAACGCGTGCGAGCTCGTGGGGAAAGACATAAGCGAGCTCAGGATGACCTTCAACGGCGCGGGCGCTTCCGCCATAGCGTGCGCCGAGTTCTTCATCCAGCTCGGTGCCAAACGCGATAACATCACAATGTGCGACAGCCGCGGCGTTATATACAAGGGGAGGGAAGCGGGAATGAATCCCCAGAAGGAGAAATTCGCCGTCGACACCAGCGCAAGGACCCTCCAGGAAGCCATGAAGGGGGCGGACGTATTCGTCGGGCTGAGCGAGGGCGGAATGGTCACCCAGGAAATGGTCAAGTCGATGGCCGACAAGCCTATAATCTTCGCCATGGCCAACCCTGACCCCGAAATCTCCTACCCCGATGCAAAGGCCGCGAGAAAGGACGTCATAATGGCGACGGGAAGGTCAGACTATCCGAACCAGGTAAACAACGTACTAGGTTTCCCGTTCATATTCAGGGGCGCGCTCGACGTAAGGGCCAAGGCCATCAACGAAGAAATGAAAGTTGCGGCCGCCTATTCACTCGCCGCCCTCGCTAAAACGGGCGCCGATGAAAACGTCGCTAAAGCTTACGGCAAGAAGCACTTCGAATTCGGCCCGGACTACATAGTCCCGAGCCCGTTCGATCCCAGGGTGCTCGTATGGGAGTCCGTCGCCGTCGCGCAGGCGGCCATGCACACGGGCGCTTCGAGGATTCGAATCGACATAGAAGAATACAGGGAGAGCCTTTCGAGAAAGGTTGAAGAAAAGCTCAAGAGATGGAGCGCCTGACGCGGAAGCCGCAGGACATAAACACTGTCTCATCAAACAATCCCTCACGCGGTTAGAAGACGGGCTTCTCTCGAGAGCCCGTCTCTGAACGAGGCCGCACGAGATACGGACCATTGTCTTCGAGCAGCCGAAATCACCTGAGCGATAAAAAGCTTCGCACCGCCGTCCTCTCTATAGCTGTATCCTTCGCCCTGATAGTTATCAAGGTAGTAGTCGGCATACTGACGAACTCCATCAGCATACTGGCCTCGGCGGTTGATTCATTCCTCGATATTATCACGTCCTCCGTAAACCTCTTCTCCATACGAAAATCCGAAAAGCCCGCCGACAGCGAGCACAGGTTCGGCCACGGTAAAGCCGAGGGGCTTGCGGGGCTGTTTCAGACATTCGTCATATGGTCTTCGGCCCTCTATCTCGTTTATCTCTCCATCGTCAGGCTTACTGAAGGCGGCGAGCTCGTATCCGTCGACTGGGGAATCGCGGTCATATTCCTTTCCATCTTCGTTAGCTTCTTCCTCGCAAGGCACATAAAGAGAGTGGCGGCGGAAACCGAGAGCCTCATTCTCGGGGCCGACAGCCTTCATTACAGCGTCGACGTTTACACAAACACGGGCGTAGTCGTCGGGCTCCTAATAATAAAGCTCACCGGGTTTTACTTCATCGATGCCGTAATCTCTATAGTCATAGCCGCCCTTATATTCTGGTCCTCGAAAGACATCGTGATTCAGTCCGTAGACACACTGATGGACAGGGAGCTTCCGCCCGAAACCATCGCCGAGATAGAAAAATCGATAATGAAATACGAGCCAGAGGTGAAGGGTTTTCACAGGCTCCGGACGAGAAACGCGGGGCAGGCCAAGTTCGTGGAATTCCACGTCGTCATGGACCATACACTGACTTTCTTGAGGTCCCACGAGATCGCCGAGGAAATAGTCAGGGAAATCAAGGAGAATGTGCCCGGCTCCGAGGTTACGATACATGTCGATCCGGACAATATCCCGATGTAACCAGCCTTTATCGAACAAAATTCTTTTCCTCTCTACCTCGTTTTCACGCCAAAACCGCCGGATGTAAAAAAAGCTTGATTCCGATTTCGCAACCTTTACCCTTGTTGACAGGTTTATATACACAAAGGACGAAGTAAAAGGAGATGAGTCATGAAGAAAATCCTGATACCCCTTATGGTTTTGATTGCCTTCGTATTCGGAATGCCGGACGACAGCATGGCCAAGAAAGGACACAAGCATCATAAGCATCATCACCACGGCTATTATAAGAAGCACCATCATTACAAGGGATACTACAATAAGGGCTATCGCCCCTATGCGTACGGGCCGCGCAACTACGTATATTATGCGCCTCCTCCCGTAGTATACGCCCCGCCTCCGGT
>JAGVLR010000061.1 GCA_020054175.1 Candidatus Dadabacteria bacterium | reverse complement strand
GCCGAAACCCATATCAGGCCGAAGAGCCTGTCGCTTGACTGCACGCTTTCTCCGACGAGCGGGTTAAGCGAGAACGGCTGGGCCGAATCGGGATAGCCGTAATTCGCCATGACGAGGGCGCGATCGACGCCGTTCCCGTCCATGCCTTTTAAATATTCTTCCGTCGTGTTGTAGTCCGTAGTGGGTTTTACGGCCTGGGGCAGCCCGTAGTATGCGAATCCGGGTACGGGGCCTATATGCGAATGGTTGTCGAAAACCTTCTTTCTCTTTACTACGCTCATAATATTGCCTCCTTGGACGTACTTTTATTCAAGCCATTTTGTCAGTGTGGCGTTTCCATGCTTTCACCCACCCGTTTCCGCATGGATTTTTCGACCGAGGTAGCCGACTCGCCTTTTTCGAGCCGGCTCTTCACCTCTTTAAAATCGTCTCCGTAGTTTGCGGAGGATTTCCGCGCCGCGTCGTCCATCGTGCGGGCCAGGCTTCCGGGATCGTCTTCCTTGAATGTGGAGCGGTGTGACGGGTTTTGGGCAACCGGCTTTTTTTCTTTAAGGACGGAAACGCCTGAAACGATTCTTTCGAGGTTCTTCGATCCGCATTCGGGACAAAGCGCCTCTTCGTTTCGGGCCTCCGCGAAACTCAGGAAAAATATGCTGACTTCTTTTTCGCAACCCTGACAACGATATTCATAGATAGGCATATGATTTCCTAAAGTTTATATTTTATATATTCTAGGAAATCTTGCCTTTATAGTCAACCGTAATTTTTTGTCACAGCTGCCGCGCTGCGGCGCAGTCTTTCCCGAAGCTTCGGAGGTTATTGTCTTTTTGTCTTCGCTCGTGCAGAAGAGCGTTTTTCACGCCTTCGCGGAGGGCAAAAACATCTTGACTTAATTTACTAAAGTTGATAAGGTATCAAGTATAGTAGACGGTCCCGAGTGATAGTCTTTTGGAAAAATTCGTTTTCAAAGTTGCCGGGGAAGAGAAGGAGCTTGAAGATTACTTTCGTCTGCGGCGCGAGGTCTTCGTAGAAGAACAGCGCATATTCGGCGAGTCCGACGTAGACGAATACGACACCGACCCGTTTCATAAAGTCATTCACATTGTATCGGTGAAGCTCCCGGAAGGCGAAGTCGTAGGCGCGGTCAGGTGTTACAGGATCGAAGGCGATACGTGGGTAGGGGGACGGCTGAGCGCCGCTCCCGGTTACCGGAACGGCCGCGTCGGCATGGGCTTGGTGAAGTTCGCCGTCCAGACGATGAAGTCCGGAGGCGAGTGTAAACGGTTCCTGGCCTACGTCCAGCCGC
Organism: Candidatus Dadabacteria bacterium; assembly: GCA_020054175.1. GTDB lineage: Bacteria > Desulfobacterota_D > UBA1144 > Nemesobacterales > UBA2774 > JADLGH01. The sequence continues at coordinate 1,259 of JAGVLR010000061.1, read as the reverse complement.
AGAACGTGAGATTTTTCCAAAGACTTGGATGGACCCCGATTGGCGAACCCGAGGAGTATCACGGCATTCCTCATCAACTCATGGAGGCGGACATTGCCTCCGGCTGAAAGGGAGATTATGCAGGAGCTCATTCAAAGCATTCGGTCCTCGGACAGGCTGTTTCAGAAGCGGGCGATAAGCGGTATCTGGAAACATTTTCCCGCTTCATCCAGGGTCGGCGCCGCCGATGTCCTGCTCGGCGACGACGCAGCCGCAATAAAAACCGAAGACGGCTACCTGCTCCTCGCGGGCGAGGGTGTCTACCCGCCGCTTGTCGCAGAAAATCCCTACCTCGCAGGACGCACTTCGGTGCTCACCAACGTAAGCGACATATACGCCATGGGCGGAAGGCCCGTCGCGGTGCTCGACGTCGTCTTTTCGAGCTCTTCCGAGAACGCCTCGGAGATACTGCGAGGTATAAAGGACAACTCGGAACGTTACGGCGTTCCCGTAGTCGGCGGGCACATAACGGCCGATGCGGAGCATCCTTCGCTTGCCGTGTTTATTTTAGGGAAAGCTGAAAATCTTCTGACGAGCTTCGGCGCGCGGGAAGGGGACGATCTCGTCTTCATATACAATCCGAAAGGGAAATTCGTATCAGGTTTTAATTTCTGGGATTCCTCCAGCATGCTCGAAGGCAGGGAGGCCGTAGAGCATCTGGAAGCAGTCTCATCGCTCGCGGACGACGGCGCGGCGGACACGGCCAAGGACGTAAGCATGGCGGGGCTCATAGGCTCCATACTCATGCTTCTCGAAAGCTCGGGCAGGGGGGCCGATATAAATGTCGACGCCATACCGAGGCCCTTCGAAGTCCCGCTCGGCGAATGGCTCCTGGCGTTCCCGAGCTACGGGTTTGTCCTGTCGCTCCGGCCGGAAAAAACGCCGGCGGTGAAGGAAAGGTTCCACGCCCTCGGCCTTACGTGCGAGAGCATAGGCACCATAACGGCGGACAGCAAGGTTTATTTCGTAGACGGAGAATCCCGGAAGTGGCTCCTCTGGGATTTTCGGAACGAAGCTTTAATCGGGATTTAACAGGGCCGTTTTTGTTTTTAAGGGTGAGGAATGAATAAAGAAAAGAATCAGATTGACCACATAGTTTCAAAGCTTGGAGAAAAAATTAAAACGCTTCGAACCGAAAAGAATTTGTCGCTCAAGGATCTTTCGGGAAGGTCGGGGATTTCCGCAGCCGCGATACACAAGATAGAGTCGAACGGCATCAT
>JAGVLR010000084.1 GCA_020054175.1 Candidatus Dadabacteria bacterium | reverse complement strand
TCCGAAACCGAAGAGCTGGCCATCGACGATCAAACGAAAAAAGAAATCACCGATGCGATCTACAGGCAGAAGGCTGAAGAGCAGCTCAAAGGCTGGCTCGACAGTCTAAAGACTAACGCCTACATAGACGTGAGGCTTTAACGCGTAAGCTTTTCTATATAATTTTTGTGGAGCGGGAACTGCGACAGAAGCTTTTCCCGCTCGCCCAGCTCGAAATCCGGGAAATCGAAACCTGGGGCGACTGTCGTTCCCATGAGAGCGTATTCGCCTCCTTCTAGAAGGCTGAGGCCCTGCCACATACCTGCGGGCACGACAGCCTGAACGAACTGCCCGGCCCTTAGATCCTGACCGAGATAAAGCACTTTCGTGCTCCCGTTCGGATGAATCAGCACAAGCTCGACCGGGTCTCCCAGATAGAAGTGATATACCTCGTCGCTTTTCAGGCGGTGAAAAAAGGACTTCGTGTCCGGAGTGAGCATGTAAAAAATCGCCGTTGATAACGACTTGTCTTCCTCGTAACGTCCTCCCGGGAGAGCGTCCTTTCCTATACGCTCCTTTGCCCTGTAGGTTTCGACATAATACCCTCCTTCACCCGGGTGGGGCTTCATGTTATAAAGCTTTATAATCCTCTCGGCGTCCGTCATCGGGCCTCCTGAACGTCTCTTTTATGGTCATCGTAATCTTAACCATTTTTCCGGTTCAGCGGAAAAACTCCCTTGAAAACGGTTTACCGATGATTAACTTGCGAATGTAGGAAAATAAAGGAAATCCTGATTCACGGAGGTATTAACAATGAGATTAAGAGTTTGGGAACCGTTCAGACGTGTTGTGCCGTTTTACGCCGATTTTGACAGATGGGCCGACGAGGCCGCGAAGACACTGACGCAGACCGCCGAGGGGACGTGGCATCCGAGCGTGGACGTAAGCGAGAATGAAAACGCATACCTGCTCAAGGCCGAGCTTCCGGGAGTGAACAAGGAAGACATCAAGATCGACATCAACAACAACGCGCTCACGCTCAAGGGCGAGAAGAAATTCGAGGAAAAGACCGAGAAGGAAAACTATGTCCGGGTCGAGCGGAGCTACGGAAACTTTTCGAGGACCTTTGCCCTTTCGGACAAGGTGGATACGGAGAACGTGAAGGCGTCCTACAAGGACGGCGTGCTCGAAATCACCCTGCCGAAAAAGGAAGAGGCGAAACCCAGAGAAGTTAAGGTTGAAGTGAACTAAGCTTGCACGTAAAAAAAGCGGCTCCCCCCCGGAGCCGCTTTTTTTATGCCTCGTCTGAAATTCGGAGGACAAAAACAAGGGTGAGCCAGTGAAAACAACGTTCACCGGCTCACCCTATGGAGGATGATGGCTTTTTATTGACTACCTTATTCCTGAATATCCCGCTGTCTTCTCTAACCGCCGGAGCGGAATCAAATCCTACTGATATCCGCCACTGTCTTAAAATATAAATGCCGGCAAGGGTTTTAAACAGAGGACGATGGTACTGATTTTAGCTATGTCTTTTTCCCCTTTTGACTTCTGCGTTAATACTTTAGTATTAAGCGAGGCTCCCGGCCGGGCAGGAGAGAGACGAGGCTTCCTCAGACTGAATGGATATAACCGGTATAAAAATTCCCGCACCATCCTTACAAACGCAAAACTTATGGTAGTTTAATACCCCTGTGAAAAGGCTCATAGAAAACCGGATTCATATACCGGGCATACACTGCGGCTCGGTGACGCTGAGAGACGTGATGACTTTCTTCGGCCACCCGTGGTCCGAAGAGATGTGCTTCGGCGTCGGCGGTGGTCTCGGCTTCTATTATACGATCGCAGAGAACATAAGCCCGACACACATGATATTCATGCGGGGCCCGGGGATGGAGACATCATTCTTCAGCCTCGTAGTTGAAAAGACCGAGTGGAAGCACGCCGAAGCGGGCAATGCTGTCGAGACCGTAAAGGGAATAATCGACCGCGGGATACCCGCGATAATTCAGACGGACATTTTTTACCTTCACTACTATAAATCGTCGACCCATTTTCCGGGGCACATAATTTCGGTCTGGGGATACGACGACGAGAAGGGAGAAGTGTACGTGGCCGATACCCAGTTCGAAGAGCTGAAGACCGTCTCTTACGAAGATCTGGCCGTGAGCATGGCGTCGAACGAGCCGCCTAACCCTCTTCACAATAATTACCTCGACATGACCGTCCCCAGGGAAGTGAGGACGCTTTCGGAGCTCGCACCGGAAGCCGTTCGGATAAACGCATCCAGGATGCTGGAGGGCGTGACCGGCGGAAGGGGTGAGTCGGGCGTCAGGCTCATAAAGGCCTGGGCCGACGACCTCCCCTCGTGGAAGGACGTTCACGACTGGAAGTGGTGCGCCAGGTTCGGTTATCAGGTTATAAAGAAAAGGGGCGTCGGGGGAGCGGGCTTCAGGTGGATATACAGGGATTTCCTGAGGGAGGCAGAGGCGCTTTCGCCGCGCCTTTCAGGGCTCGGGCTCTCGGAGAAGATGCACCGAATCGG
>JAGVLR010000103.1 GCA_020054175.1 Candidatus Dadabacteria bacterium | reverse complement strand
ATCCAGACCGATTACGAGGGACTTGCAGCCCGTGGCTTCGAGTATGGATTTGGTATGGCCGCCGAGACCTAGCGTCGCGTCGACGTATATGCCCTCGGGGCGCGTTACGAGGTATTTCGTAACCTCTTCGGCCATCACGGGGACGTGAACGGGCCCTTCCATTTCCACGGCTGCGCTTTCCATGTCGCTATAGTCCTTGTCCCGCAAGTATGTCCCTGCTCTTTTTGAATTCGTCATAAGCACGCGCCTGCTCCTCTTCCTCCCACACCTCTCGGGACCATATTTCTATTCGGGTCAGCATACCTATCATGATCAGCTCTTTGTCGATACGCGCATGATTTCTGAGCGACTGCGGAATAAGGACACGGCCCTGACCGTCGAGAGGGCAGTCGACCGCGCCGCCCATGAGGTATCTCAGAAAAGAGATGACCTCCTGTTTGAACTGAGGCAGCTCGGAAACCCTTCGCTCGATTTCATTCCACTCCTTTAGCGGATAAGCGACCAGGCATTTGTCGAAATTGGTGATGACGAACGTCTCTTCACCGTATTTCTCGCGGCATATTTCACGGAATTTGGCGGGGATGCTCACGCGTCCCTTATCCGTCATTGTGTGCTCGTATCGTCCTCGAAACATATCATACCATTTTATGCCACTTTATACCACTTAAAACCACTATATAAAAATATGTTAAGTTTGTCAAGTAAGTTTGTGATATCTAATAATTTTTTACGAATATTGCCTCTGTGTTGGAAAAATCTTGCCCGGAATAGACGGGGATAATAATGAATTTCGGCGACCAGCGCAATATCAGCTTTAGGAATACGTAGCAAGAGGTTAATATTATTGAATAAAATATTCTTAAAGTTTGTCTTTTCGGACGTCCCGCATGCCACTCTGTGCCCCGGTACCATCGAGGCAGGGAATCGAGGCCCTGCGAGAACCGGAAAAAAGAATAAAACTTGGATATAATCTACTAGGATTTAACAGGCGACATAACTGATGCCGACCATATTTATCAGGCTGAAAAACAACAGCGAAACCGTTTATTTTCAATCTATTATGGGCACTTACGCTCATATTGCATGGGTGAGGACTGAAAACCCCGCCTCGGGCGTTATGCACGTCATACATACCCCCGACCTTGCCGGAGAAACGAGGGCAATTCTCGACAAGTTGAAAAAAGAGTTGGAATTCGAAGAAGTCATGGAAAACGGACAGACGATCTCAAACCCGGGCGCCGACAGGGATGAAGGATAAGCGGTCATTGGCCCGCTCTGCCGGGCTCATAGGGTCGCTGACATTCCTGAGCCGTATAACAGGGTACGCCAGGGACGTGATTATGGCCTATTTCTTCGGGGCGACGGCCTTCACCGACGCCTTCTGGATAGCCTTCAGGATACCGAACCTCCTCCGGAGGCTCTTCGCCGAGGGCTCCCTCACTATCTCTTTCATCCCGGTATTTACGGAAACCCTCGAGAACAAGTCGAGAGAAGAGGCAAAGAAGGTCTCGGACGTCGTGTTCACGATACTGATCATTTCGGTATCGGTCATCTCCGTCCTCGGCATCATATTTTCGCCGTACATAGTAAAGCTCTTCGCCTATGGGTTCGACCAGCCGACGTTCGAGCTCGCAGTCGGGCTCAACAGGATAATGTTTCCCTATATCTTCTTCATATCCCTGACGGCGCTCGCGATGGGAGTGCTGAATTCCCTGAGACAGTTTTTCGCCCCGGCGTTCTCGCCTGTCCTGCTCAACCTCGCGATGATAGGGACGATATTTTTACTTTACGACAGATACGAGCTGCCGATATACGCCGCCGCGGTCGGTGTGATAGTAGGCGGAGCGCTCCAGCTCGCGATACAGATACCGTATCTTAAAGCCAACGGATTTCTTTTCAGGTTCAGCGCCAATTTCAGAAACCCGGCCGTGAAGAAAATCGGGCTTCTCATCGTGCCCCAGCTTTTCGGCATGGCGGTCTACAATCTGAACCTCATCGTGAGCTCGCAGTACGCATCCTTCATGCAGTAGGGCACCGTATCGTACCTCTATTTCGCGGAGAGGCTCACCGAATTCCCGCTCGGAATAATAGCGGTTTCGATTGCCACGGTGCTTCTGCCGAACCTTTCCAGCTATGTAAGTAAAGGCGATTACGACAAGTTTCACGAGACGTACACGTTCACGCTCCGGCTGATGCTGTTCACGCTGATTCCGGCGCTCGCGGGGCTCATCGCCCTCAGCGTTCCGATATGCAGCGTCTTGTATCAAAGGGGCGAATTTACCTATGAGGCGGCTTTATTCACATCGCAGACGCTCGTCGGCTACTGCTTCGGGCTCTGGGCGGTCGGCGGGCTCCGGGTTACAGCACCTGCATTTTACGCGATGCAGGATACGAAGACTCCCGTCGTCGTCGCATTCTTCGCGTTCATTTTGAACGCCGCTCTCGGGTATATTCTCGGATTCACGCTCGACCTCAGCCACACGGGCCTTGCCCTCGCGAACTCGGCGTCGTCGATATTCAACTTCCTCCTCCTGATTTACCTTCTCGAAAGAAGGACGGGTGAGCTGAAGGCCGGCCCGATAATAAAATTCGCGCTACTGGTAACCGCTATCTCTGCACTGGCCGGGGCGGCCGCGTGGAAGATATCGACTTATGCCGACTGGGCGGCCCCCGATCTCACGCTCGAAAAGGTGCTCGTGCTCATCGCTTCCATGGCGGCGGCCGTGCTGATCTACATTCTCCTAGCAAAGGCGTTCAAAATAGACGAGTCCCGCTACGTTTTCGCCGTACTGAAGAGAAAAAGACCCAATATCAACAATAGTTAGCAGCCTGCGCGCAAGCAATAAAAGAGCCGGGCGCCTAAAGCGAACGCGGCGTGATATGCAGCCGGACACGCTTGACTCTCATTTCCTTTATAAAGTAATATCGGAATAACCATGGCCGGAGAAAAGCAGCCACAAGAAGACCTACAGTTATTCGCCGATAAGTACGAGAAGGTTCTTGCCGGCGATCCTTCTTCGGTCGCCTTCATATTCCTTGCGCAGGTCCTCTACAAACAGAGCAAGGTGGACAAGGCCATAAATGTATTAATAAACGGATTGAGATATAATAAAAAAAGCGTGACGGGGAGATTCCTTCTCGGCAAGATTTACTACGACAGATGGATGATAGACCAGGCCAGGAAGGAGTTTAAAACCGTCGTCGAGCTCGCCCCCGACAATCTCGCGGCAGCGAGGATGCTCGTCGAGATATATGGCAGCGAGGAGTCATTCGGGAAGGCGATAGAGGTCCTCAAGACGGCGCAGATGTATCATCCGCACGACGAGGCCATCGCCGCCGACATCCGGGGGTTCGAAGAGCGCCTCGGCCAGAAGGACGAAAAGGAAGCCGAATTCCGCGCCGCTAAGGAGAAGATACAATCCTCTCTCGGCAATAAAAGCGACACGGAGCTTGCAGCGGGCCTGAAAAGCGGCGACGGAGAGATCGAAACGCTGACAATGGCCGGCCTCTACATCGACCAGGGCCTTATCGAAAAGGCCTGCGAGTTGTTGGAGAAAATGCTGGAAAAGGAGCCCGGGAACGTTCGCATTAAGGAGAAGCTGGAAAAAACGAGGCTCCACCTCATAAACAAGACCGCGGGATTTCCCGCAAAGGAATGAATCGATGAAGCAGAGAATACTCGTAATCCACGGACCCAACCTGAACATGCTCGGAAAGCGCGAGCCCGAGATTTACGGCTCTTTAACGCTCGGCGACATAAACACGAAGCTCGGCCGCGAGGCCGAAGAGCTCGGCGCCCAGGTCGAGTTCTTTCAATCGAACTCCGAAGGCGAAATCGTGGGGCGCATACAGGGCGCGATGGGCTCCGCCGAAGGCATACTGATAAACCCCGGAGGATACACGCACACGAGCGTCGCGATAAGGGATGCGATACTTTCTACAGGACTCCCGGTCGTCGAAGCGCACATCTCGAACATCTACAAGAGAGAGGATTTCCGGCAGAAATCTTTCATTTCGGGCGTCGCCCTCGGCATCGTCTCGGGGTTCGGCGCGGAGAGCTATTCCCTCGGGCTAAGGGGACTGGTAGATTATCTTGAAAAGAAGGCGGGAAGCTGACGCCTTCCCGCTTATTGCCGCGCAATTTTGCCTTTCAGTTACAATATCCTTAACCGTTTTTTCGCCCGTGAGATGAAAAAGAACTGGTCCATAAAAAAGGAAAATCCGAAGCTAAGGGAAAAACTCTCGAAAACTCTGCAGGTCTCCCCGATAACGGCGCAGATACTTGTAAACCGCGGAATAGAAAATGAGGCCGAGGCCTCGCTGTTTCTGAACAGCACGCTCTTCGATCTTCCGTCGCCATATTTGATGAAAGGAATGGATAAGGCCGTCGAGAGGATTAAAAAGGCCCTCGACAACCGTGAGAAAATCGCCATATACGGTGACTACGACGTAGACGGCGTAACCTCGACTGCCCTCTTCTACACCTTCATGAAGAGCCTCGGGGCAAACATCGCGTATTACAACCCCGACAGGATGAAGGAAGGCTACGGAGTAAACGCCGAGGCCGTGAAAAAGCTCGCGGGCGACGGCGTTACGCTTATAATCTCGGGCGACTGCGGCATTACCGCGGTGAAGGAAGTCGAGGAAGCGAGAAACCTGGGCGTGGATTTTATAGTCACCGACCATCACAAGCCGCCCGAAGAGCTTCCGAACGCCGTATCGATCTTGAACCCGCAGCTCTCCGACTGCAAATATCCCGGCAAGGGCATCACAGGCGTCGGCGTCGTTTTCAATCTAGTGATAGCTTTGAGACGCGCGCTGAGAGAAGACGGATTTTTCGGGAAGGAAGAGCCCAACCTCGCCGAGTATCTCGACCTCGTCGCGCTAGGAACGGTCGCCGACTGTGCGCCGCTCATGGATGTAAACCGCATCTTCGTCAAGGAAGGTATAAAGAGGATGGAGAAGCCCAAGCGGATTGGTATACTGGCGCTTAAGGAAGCGAGCAGCATAAACGGCGGAATAACGTCCTACGACCTCGGCTTCAAGCTCGGCCCCAGAATAAACGCTTCGGGCAGGCTTTCGAGCGCCGCGAAGGCAGTCGAGCTATTTATCTCGGAGGACATTGAAGATGCGAGAGAGATAGCGAAGGCTCTCAGCAAGGAGAACACCAACAGGCAGAACATCGAAGGCGAGATATTGAAGCAGGCGCTCGCTCAGGTGGAGTCGGGTGCCGGCGTTCTCCGTGAAAACTCTATCGTGCTCGCCTCCCGGGGCTGGCATCCAGGTATCATCGGCATCGTCGCGTCCCGAATAGTAGAAAGATACGAGAGGCCCGTCATAATGATCGCAGTAGACGAAGGCGGCACAGGCAAGGGCTCCGGGCGGAGCGTGAAGGGCGTCAATATATACGCCGCCCTTTCCGAATGCAGAGACCTTCTCCTGCAGTTCGGAGGACACGAGCAGGCGGCGGGGCTCTCTATTAAGGAAGAGAGTATCGGAGAGCTGAGGGATATGTTCGAAAGGGCGATCTCCGATCTCGGCGCGGATTACACGGCGACCCTCGACATCGACTGCGCGGTCAATCTCGAAGAGGTAACCGAGACTTTAGTATCCGAGCTCGGTCAGCTGGAACCTTACGGCATAGGCAATCCCGAGCCGGTGTTTCTCGCGGAGTCGGTCGAAGTTCTCTCGAAACGGGTCTTTAAAGACAAGCATATCGGGCTTAAGGTAAGACAGGGCGGGAAACCCTTCGATGCGGTATGGTTCAACGCTGGGGAAGGCGCGGATATTGCCGGCAGGATAGACCTCGTTTTCACACCGGAATTCAACGTCTGGAACGGAAAAAAAGAAATACGGCTAAAAATCTGGGACGCCGGCCGCTGACTCAGTATAATTTATAGTCCACTAAAAAAATAAAAACTTAATCCGGACGAATCGACCTCCCCGAGGTGATAAGCCGGAAAGGGAGGTTGTGTCATGTCGTCTGTTAAGCCGAAGCTGGAGAATCTGAATTTTCTTTACCCGATTATTATCATTGTTGTCATCGTACTCGCAACTAGCGCTTTCGTCATAGTCGATAGCGGACACGTGGGCGTCGTGAGAACGCTCGGCGCCGTGCAGCCTGTTCCGCTGCCCGAGGGCTTTCATCTGAAAAAGCCCTTCTTGGATAACGTCGAGCAGATAGATATAAGGCTGACGAAAGCGCAGTCGAAATCCGCCGCCGCATCTAAGGACCTCCAAACCGTCCAGACGCAGGTAACGGTGCAGTACTCCATCACGGGCCCGACGGCGCCAAAGACGTTCCAGAAAATAGGTACGCGGGAAATCGTCGCCGCTACTATAGTCGAGCCTGCTATACAGGAGTCCGTAAAAGCCGTAACCGCCAAGTACACGGCCGAACAGCTTGTAACGAAAAGGGCCGAGGTGAAGCCCCAGATACAGGAGGCGATAGAGAAATTCATAAACGTCACGCTTCTGGACAAGGAAGTCCCTACCGCACTCCAGATCGCTAACGTGGCGATTACGGATTTTGAGTTCTCGGACGAGTTCAACAAGGCGATCGAGCTCAAGGTCAGGGCCGAGCAGGAAGCCCTTCAGGCCCTTAACGAAAAGACGAAGAGGGTTACGCAGGCCGAGGCCTCTTACCAGGAGCAGAAGCTCGCCGCCGACGCTGCGGCCTATGACATCGAAGTCAGATCAAAGTCCAAGGCTGACGCGATAGAAAGGGAAGCGAGGGCGCTCAAAAGCAACCCCGAGCTCATACAGCTTCGTCTCTCGGAAAAATGGGACGGCACCCTCCCCAAATTCACGGGCGGCGGTGCGATACCTTTCATCAACATCGATTCGGCGATAAACGAGAATCAGTAACTAAAATCCGGGGGCCCGGCGGACAGCCGCTCCGGGCCTCTTAATCGGCGTAAGATTCCGGATCGGGACAGGTGCATACGAGGTTCCTGTCGCCGTAGGGATTGTTGATGCGTCCGACGGGCGGCCAGAATTTATTCTCCGCAACGTAGGGAAGCGGGAACGCCGCTTTTCCTCGTGAATAGGAGTGCTTCCAGTCGTCCCCGGCGATCTCCCGCGCGGTGTGGGGGGCGTTCTTGAGAACGTTATCCTCGCGGCTGTATTCCCCGCGCGCTATCTCTTCGACTTCTTTTTCTATCGAAATCAGGGCCTCGCAGAAACGGTCGAGCTCGTCGCGGGATTCGCTCTCCGTGGGCTCTATCATCATGGTTCCGGCAACAGGCCACGATATCGTAGGCGCGTGAAAGCCGTAGTCCATCAGTCTCTTGGCAACATCCTCGACCTCGACCCCGGCGTCTTTTTTGAACTGCCGCATGTCGAGTATGAATTCGTGGGCGACCCTTCCGCCCGGTCCGGTGTAAAGAACGTCGTAGCGCTTTTCGAGCTTGGATTTCACATAGTTCGCGTTGAGTATGGCGTACTTCGTGGCGTCGGTTACACCCTCACCGCCCAGCATCTTTATATACGCGTAAGAAACGAGAAGAATCACGGCGCTTCCCCATGGTGCCGAGGACACCGCCGATATGGATTTCTCTCCTCCGATCTCGACGATAGAATGCCCCGGAAGATATGGCGCAAGGTGCTCCGCTGCACATATCGGCCCCGCACCTGGCCCGCCGCCACCGTGGGGTATGCTGAAGGTTTTGTGAAGGTTAATGTGGCAGACGTCGGCCCCGATGACGGCCGGGCTCGTTATGCCCACCTGGGCGTTCATATTAGCCCCGTCCATGTATATCTGCCCGCCGTTCTCGTGAACGATTGAGCAGATTTCCTTTATGCTTTCCTCGAAGACCCCGTGTGTCGATGGATACGTAACCATTAAAACGGCGAGGCTGTCTCTGTGCTTTTCCGCGGCTTCCCGGAGGGAGCCGACGTCTATGTTGCCCCGCTCGTCGCAAGCGACCACAACCACTTTCATCCCCGCGAGCGCCGCGCTGGCCGGGTTGGTGCCGTGCGCGGAAGACGGTATGAGTGCGACGTTCCTTCCGCCCTCGCCCCTGTCCTTATAATACGCCCTTATCACCATAAGACCTGCGTACTCGCCCTGTGCCCCCGAGTTGGGCTGGAGCGATACCGCCGGAAGTCCGGTTATCGTCGAGAGGCTCCTTTCGAGCTCCGAGAACACCTGCATATAACCCTCGGCCTGAGACAACGGGACGAACGGATGTATGTCCGCAAATTCAGGCCACGTTACCGGGATCATCTCGGAAGTAGCGTTAAGCTTCATAGTGCAGGAGCCGAGTGGTATCATCGACGTGGTTAGCGAAAGGTCTTTCCCTTCGAGCTTCTTTATATATCGGAGCATCTTCGTTTCCGAATGATGGCTGCTAAAAACAGGATGAGTAAGGAAACGGCTTTTACGTTTTAAAGACTCGGGATAAGAAGGCTCGTCGCCGGAAGAGTATTCGCCGCCCGCCGCAGTCTTTTTATCCAGCGCCTCGGCGAAGAGCCTGACTATCTCCTCCACGTCCTCTTCTTCCGCCGTCTCGTCGAGGGCTATCCCCACGTGGCGGCTATCTATATATCTGAAATTAATCCCGGCATTCTTGGCGGCGTTCTTAAGTTTCTCTAGCCTATTACCGGACCCGAGGTCGATTTTAATCGTGTCGAAATAATATTCGTTAAGCTGTTTAAGGCCGAGGCGCAAAAGCCCCATTTCGAGATCGCGCGCGAGAAGCGCTATGCGGCTCGCGATCTCCCGGAGCCCGACCGGGCCATGATATACGGCGTACATCGACGCCATTATCGCGAGGAGGGCCTGGGCCGTGCATATATTCGACGTCGCCTTTTCGCGCCGTATGTGCTGCTCCCTCGTCTGAAGGGCCATCCTGTAAGCCGGCTCGCCGTGGGAGTCTATCGAAACGCCGATGATCCTCCCCGGAATCTGCCTCGCGAATTGTTCCCGCGCGGCGAAATACGCTGCGTGGGGGCCGCCGTATCCGAGCGGGACGCCGAGCCTTTGTGTGGAGCCGACGACTACATCCGCGCCTTGTTCCCCGGGCGGCGTCAGGAGCGTGAGGCTAAGAAGGTCGGCCGCGACCGCGACGAGCGCGCCGGAGCTATGCGCCTTCGATATGAATTCGGAATAATCCCGCACGGCGCCGTCCGCGTCCGGGTATTGAACCAGCGCGCCGAAAATGCCGTCTCCGAATTCGAACTCTTCGTGGTTTCCAATTATAACTTTTATGCCGAGCGGCTCGGCCCTCGTGAGGACCACGTCTATCGTCTGGGGAAAGCATTTTTCCGAAACGAAGAATACGGGCTCGCTGCCGGCGGTGGACTTTTTATCACCCGCCCTCAGCATCATCGTCATGGCCTCCGCCGCCGCCGTGCCTTCGTCTAAAAGTGAGGCGTTCGCGATGTCCATGCCGGTGAGGTCGGAGACCATTGTCTGAAAGTTGAGAAGCGCCTCGAGGCGGCCCTGCGATATCTCGGCCTGGTACGGCGTATACTGCGTATACCAGCCGGGATTTTCGAGAATGTT
>JAGVLR010000192.1 GCA_020054175.1 Candidatus Dadabacteria bacterium | reverse complement strand
TGCGAGGCTCCTTATCTTGCGCTCGATGTCCTGCCGGCCCGGATAGGGCGGCTGCTTCGAGACGGGGAACGTGTTTATGTAAGGCGTGTTTGCGGTGAAGGGCAGCCTCACACCCTTTTTCTGAGCGTGTATCTGGAGGATCTTTATGAGCTTCGCCGCCCGCTCCTCGCCCGCGGTTTCGAGGATGTAATCCAGCGATTCGAGCCACTCCCTGTTCTCGATTTCCTCGTGCTCGGTTTTCTTGTCGTCGGGTTTTTCAGACATCGGCGGGACCTCGTTCAAATCATATTTGTGAGCGGCCGGAAGCTATAATAAATATTAAAGCACCCCGTCTCTTCAAGTCAACCAATTTAGCCGCGCGGCGTCTCCCGGGGAAGCGCGCTCCGGAGAGTTTTCCGCGTATGTTTACGAAGTGTGAAAGGGCATTAATTCCGGGCGAAAGTAATTGACGCTATTACAATAAAATATATACTACTTCCACTATGGAAAAATTCGATCTGACAGTAATCGGAACAGGTCCGGGCGGTTATATCGCTGCCATCAGGGCCGCACAGCTGGGAATGAACGTAGCGGTAATAGAGCGGGACAGGCCGGGGGGCGTCTGCCTCAACTGGGGCTGCATACCCTCCAAATCCATACTCAAATGCGCCGAGGTATATCAATACTTCAAGCACTCGCAGGAATACGGCATCGAGCACACCGGGCTCAAGTACGATTTTTCGAAAGTAATCGACAAGAGCCGGGGCGCTTCGGACACCCTCACGAAAGGCGTCGAGTTCCTGTTCAAAAAAAATAAAATCACCCTCATACGCGGGACTGGAAAGCTTATCGCCGCGAACAAGGTCGGCATCACCCAGGAGAAAGGTCAGATCGAAGTCGAATCCAGCAAGATTCTGATAGCCACGGGTTCTGTTCCTGTAACGCTTCCGGGTCTCGAAATCGACGGCAAGCTCATCATGACGAGCGACGAGGCCATATTCCACAGGGAGGTTCCTTCTTCCGTCGTCGTGATCGGCGGCGGATACATAGGCGCCGAATTCGCCTACGTATACAACTCTTTCGGGAGCAAGGTTACGATAGTCGAGATGCTCGATCATCTGATCCCCGGGGCGGACGAAGACGTTTCAAGGGAGCTTGAAAAGAGCTTCAAGAAAGACGGCATGGACGTTCTTACGGCAACGAGATTCAAGGAAGTCAAAAAGAAGAAAAAGGGCGTCGACGTTATCCTCGAAAAGCTCTCCGACAAGAGCGAGATCACGGTTTCGGCGGCGATGGTTCTCGTCGCGGTCGGAAGGCGCCCCATAGCGAACGACGCGCCGACGTCTCTCAGCTACTACAAAAAATCGGCCGACATCGGACTCAGCGATCTTCGCATAGAGCTCAACGAGCGGGGATTTGTAAAAACCGACGAATCCTACATGACGACATGCTCGGGCGTATACGCTATCGGAGACGTCGCCGGCCCCCCACTTCTCGCGCACAAGGCTTCCGAGGAAGGCGTAGCCGCGGTGGAGATGATGGCCGGGCTCAAGAGCAAGGTCCATTACGACAACATCCCCGGCTGCGTTTACTGTCAGCCCGAGGTGTCGATGCTCGGAATGACGGAGAAGCAGGTGAAGGATCTCGGATACAACTACAGCGTCGGCAAGTTCCCGTTCAAGGCGGCGGGCAAGGCTGTCGGCACGGGCGAAACGGACGGCTTCGTAAAAATAATCGCCGACAAGACGAACGGCGAGATACTCGGCGCGCATATTATCGGCCACGGCGCGACGGAGCTTATTGCCGAGATAGCCGTCGGAAGGACGCTCGAAACGACGCCGCTCGAAATAGCGATAACGTCTCATGCGCATCCAACTCTTTCGGAAGCTGTCATGGAAGCCGCGCTGGGAGCGCTGGGGCGTGCGAGAAATATCTGACGGCAATCTAACCGAAGCCGGGAATGAGCGGATTTATCAATATTCACTATACATTCCCGCTTATGCTGATATAATAAAATAATGAACACCTTTAAGGTCTACAAACTCGGCATAGTTCCTTATGGCAAGGCGCTCGATCTCCAGTTGAGCCTGCTCGAAAAGAGGAAAAACGGAGAAATCGGGGATACCCTGCTCCTTCTCCAACACCCCCCTACCCTGACTACCGGCCGAAGGGGAAACATGGCGAACCTGCTCGCCTCGGAAAAATTACTGGCCGATAGAAACATCCACTTCGAGGTCATAAGCCGCGGCGGAGATGTCACATTCCACGGCCCGGGGCAGCTCGTCGGATACCCTATACTGGATCTTTCCGAAGATAAGGACGTTCATAAATATCTCCGGAGGCTCGAAGAGACGATAATCCTCTCCTTGCGTCCCTACGGCATCCCCGCGAGGAGCATCGAGGGGGTAACGGGCGTCTGGGCAAAGTGGCACAAGATAGCTTCGATAGGTGTTGGTTTTAAAAAATGGATTACTTATCACGGTTTTGCACTCAATGTTAATACCGATCTTTCATATTTCGACATGATAGTCCCATGCGGTATACAGGATGTCAGAATGACCTCTATCCAAAGGTGGCTCTCCAGGCAGGACGAGATCGATATGGCGGGAGTCGAGGAAAATATAATTAAAGCATTTTCTCAGGTATTTAACAAAAAGCACCTTAAAACAGTAACTCTTTTTGGCAACGACTCTGAAGGAAGCGCCGATTTCGAGCTAATGCTGGATATAGAAAAGAGGCTCGAAAGATAAAACGTCGGTCTTCCGGCCGAGGCCCGCTACGCTTCCGCTTAACTGAACGGGGTGGTCGATAGAGTGCCGTACCGTTTTCGTATTGTGTCTGACTATCTTTGCCAGGGCTTTATTGCTTCGACCGGGCGGCCCCTCAAAGAAAGTTTTTCAAATGCGTCCGTTTGTTGATGTTGAGCTTTTTGAATATCTTCGACAGGTGGTGCTTGACCGTTTTCTCGCTTATGTAAAGCTCGGCCGCAATTTCGCGGTTCTTTTTTCCTTTGCCCGCCAGCTGCATTATTTCGAGCTCCCGTTTTGTGAACGACGGTATTGAAAACTCGTCTTTACCCGGCTCTCTCGATTTATAGAAAAAGAGCTGATCGCTGATGAACTTCTCCATTATTTCCCTTCTGTGCCAGAGCCCGCCCGAGGCGACGTAGTGTATCGCGTCGATGAGTGTTTCCTGTTCGAAGTTTTCGAGGAGCAATCCTTTCACCCCTATCTTGAGCATCGTCAGCTCCTTATCGAAGTCGTGAGCCTTTATGATTGTGAGGACATTCACGTGGGGGAATTCCGAGATGGCCGAGCGTATGGATTCGAGCGTCCCCGGGGAGTCTATGTATTTGTCGTCGTTGTTTATGATGACCACGGCAGGATCCGTTTCATATATCTTGAGTATCATCTCGACTCTGCCCATCGACTGTCCCAGAACCTTTACCGATGAGGCATTAGCCAGCATCCCGGTTATGCCTTTTATCATGAGCGGATGTGCGCTCACTATCAGCACGCTTACGGGTTCGCCGCTCCCCTCGCCGGACCCGAACACTGGACGATTTTTCCTCAGATGGATATTCATATCAACGAGCCTGCCAATATTTTATTAGATGATAAAATAATGCTGAAATTATGGATACCTTTATTCTATAACAAAATCCAGCCCCCTCTGCAATCGGGTGATTACTGTATTTCATTTAGGGTGTTAATGTAGTCTCATGGAAAAATATGTATTAAATACGGATAGATACAGAGTTGTGTTTAGTTTTCTTAGATAATTATCGCTCTATGGAAACACTGGAAGAAAAAAGACGAATATATTATTATAAGTTAATCAAAACCGCATCTTGCCAGTGCGAAAAGTGGGCAGCTGCTGGAAGGCGTTAAACGAGTGAACAGGATAAAGCGAAAAGGGGAAGTTGAAGATGAAGCCCTGCCGGGATTGTACGGGGCCGGGGACGACATAGACGTCCTCCGCGAAAAAGTACGCCAGCTCGAAAAAAGCCTCTCCCATCAGAAAGGCTACAGCGAAAAGCTTGTAATGCTCTGCTCCGAGATCGAGAACCTCATAAGCGGCGAAGAGAAGCCGCTCGCTCCGAATGTAAACCGCCGCGGCGGAACGCTTTCGGCCCAGCATACGGAGCTCATCTACAAGAGCCTCCTCCATTACGAGAAGATGAACCGGTATGAGAAAATCATACGCATCATCACACAGAGCGTTCACCGCTCGCTCGACCTGGACGAGGTTATAAACATAGCCGTCGATGAAATGAACAAGCATATAGAGTCCGCCGAGAACGTTTGTATATACATGGTCGAGGGAGACAACGCGGTCCTGAAATCCTTCAGGGGATTCCCGAGCGATATGATGAAGCTCCTCGGCACGATACCATATCCGAAGGGATTCACCTGGCGGACCATCATCGATTCGAAGCCCATACATTGCCCCGACGTCGATGAGGACACTCTCATCGGGCCCAAGGGAAGAGAGATCGGAACGAAGTCATACGTCTGCATGCCGATATGCCACGCCGGGAAAGCCATAGGCAGCATCAATGTGAACTCCGTCCGGAAACACGCATTCGGGAAAGAAGAGCTCAACCTCCTAGAAAAGGTCGCCGGGCAGATCGAGTCCGCCATAAACAACGCGAGGCAGGCGGAAGAGCTCAGGAAATCGAAAGAAGAGCTCAGAGAAAATATCGCAAAGCTCAGGCGCAAGAACCGATACGAAAGGGTCATAAGCGCGGTCACTATGAGTGTCCACCAGTCGCTCAGGTTGAGCGAGGTTTTCGAAAACGCCGTCGAGGGCATTCACAGGGAGGTCCGCGAGGCCGAGCACGTTCTGATTTATCTCGTCGAAAGTACACAGCCAGGCTTCGGAAACGGTTCCTACGCTGTTCTGAAGGCACAGCGCGGTCACGAGAGGAGCTTTCTGGATAAAGTCGAAAGGATCCCCTACCCTGGCGGCGCCACCTGGAAAACGATAATCGAAGGCCGGGCGAG